>JAPLSF010000292.1 GCA_026398785.1 Pseudomonadota bacterium
ACGAAGCCCGGTTCGTTCCGCATCGACTTCCTCAAGGGCCGCTCCAAAGTGGCGAGTCGCGCGTATGTGCTGAACGCCCGCGAGCCGGGCTCTGCCGAACGCGTGGGATTCGGGCCGCAGGACACGATCATCCTCGTCACTCCCGACCGCTTTGCCAATGGCGACTGGTCGAACGACACGGTCAAGGGCATGCCGGACGGGCTCGAACGCTCGCAGCCGCTCGGCCGCCATGGCGGCGATCTCAAGGGCGTTTCGAACAGTCTCGATTACCTGGCGGGCATGGGTTACACGCAGCTCTGGCTGAACCCGGTGCTCGAAAACAACCAGCCCGAAGTCACCTATCACGGCTACGCCATCACCGATTTCTACAAGGTCGACCCGCGTTTCGGCACCAATGAGGGCTTTCGCCAGCTTTCCGCCGACGCTCGCCAGCGCGGCGTCGGCATGATCATGGACATGGTGCTGAACCACTGCGGCTCGACTCACTGGTGGATGAAGGACCTGCCGAGCCGCGACTGGTTCAACAACGACAGCACCTTCGCACCCACCAACCACGTGCGCGAGACGCTGCAGGATAGCCACGCCACGAACGTGGACCGGCAGACGTTCTCGGACGGCTGGTTCGTCGCGACGATGCCGGACATGAACCAGCGCAATCCGCACCTCGCGACGTACCTGATCCAGAACAGCCTGTGGTGGGTCGAATACGCCGGGCTCTCTGGTATTCGCGTCGACACCTATTCGTACTCGGACCGCACCTTCCTCACGGAATGGTCGCGCCGCGTGACGCAGGAGTACCCGCAGCTCAACATCGTCGGCGAGGAATGGAGTTCGAACCCCACGACGGTGGCGTACTGGCAGCGCGGCCGCAAGCCACCGGACGGCTACGTGTCGTACCTGCCGAGCCTGTTCGACTTTCCGCTGCAGGAAGCCGTCGCAATGGGTCTCAAGGAGCCTGAAGGCTGGGGCACCGGCCTGCGCCGCATCTACAAGGTGCTCGCGCAGGACAGCGTTTATGCCGACCCTTACAAGCTGGTCGTCTTCCACGACAACCACGACATGAGCCGGATGCTCACGTCGCTGGGCGGGCGACAGGACCTGAACCGCATGGCGCTGGCGTTCGTGCTGACGACGCGCGGCATTCCGCAGCTTTTCTACGGCACCGAAGTGCTGATGAGCAACAAGGGCACGGAAGACCACGGCGTCATCCGCAGCGACTTCCCGGGCGGCTGGCCGGGCGACACGAAGAACGCGTTCACCGGCCAGGGCTTGAGCAACGACGAGCGCGCCATGCAGGAATACACGCGCAAGTTGCTGCAGTGGCGTCGCACCGCACCGGCCATTCGCGACGGCAACCTGACGCACTATGTCCCGACCGATGGCGTTTACGTGTACTTCCGCCATGACGACTCGCAGAACATCATGGTGATCATGAACAACGGCGACGAAGCCCGCACGATCGCTACCAGGCGCTTCCAGGAATCGATCGGCAGCGCGGCGACCGGCACGGACGTGCTTTCAGGCCAGTCGCACGAACTGGCAAAGGGCATCGCGGTACCCGCACGCGGCGCGACGATCCTCGAATTGAAGTGAGGTGAAACGATGTCGACCGCCTGCCGGACCGTGCTGGTCGCCCTGCTCGTGATGGGCAGCCCGATCGTGCTCGCCGACACGGTGCCTGCGCCATCGCCGGTGACCGGCCCAGGGGTCACCGGCACGGTCGTGCGTTACGCGGGCATGCAGTCAACGCACGACGCGATCGTCGTCGGCATCTGGAACACGCCGAAGCGACGCGACGAATACATGCCGCAGCGACCCGTGCAAGGCAAGATCAAATTCAATGTGCCGGGCGCGGAGGATCTCGACGCCGCGGACATAATCTCCGACCGCTACCTCGAGTTCCTGGTCAAGGAACTGAAACCCTTCATCGACGCCACGTACCGCACCCTCCCTGGTCGTGCCGACACGTACGTGATGGGCTCGAGCATGGGGGGTCTCGTCTCGCAGTACGCGATGAGCCAGTACCCGGACGTGTTTGGCGGGGCCGGCTGTGTCTCGACGCATTGGCCGGCAGGGAACGGCATTGCGCTCGACGACTTTGCAGCCCACCTGCCCGATCCGGCCACCCACAAGTACTGGTTCGACTACGGCACCGCCACGCTCGACGCGCTGTACGAGCCGTACCAGAAACGGGCCGACGAAATCCTGCGCAAGGCCGGCTACGTCGAAGGCCAGAACTGGATCACGCGCAAGTTCGAAGGTGCCGAGCACTCAGAGAAGGCGTGGCGCCTGCGCGTCGACCAGCCGCTGGTGTTCCTGTTGGGGCGCTGAAATCGTGCCGCGCCGATGCGGCACGCCCATCAGGTGAGCTTCAGTGTGGGCCGAGACGCAGCGTCCCGCCGGCCACGAGCGCCGCATGCGGAATCGCCGTGCGCAGAACCGGTCTTCCATTCAGCGTTGCGCCGCCAGTGCTCGCGCGCTCGATGAACAACGTGCGCCCTGCGGCGAAGTGGACCCTGGCGCTCGGCACGAGTGGCACCCCCGCCACGTACGTGCCACTGGCCGGCTGCACCGGATAGAAACCTAGCGTCGCGAACACGAGCCACGCGCTCATCTGACCGCAGTCGTCGTTGCCGATGATGCCTTTCGGACTGTCCGTATAGAACTCACGCGCGATGCGTTCAATCAGCCGCTCCCCCTTCTCGGGCGCGTCCGTGTACGAGTAGAGCCAGGCGATGTGATGGCTCGGCTCGTTACCGTGCGCGTACTGGCCGATCATCGCTTCCTGGCCGAGGTGCTTGTCGGGGTTCGGCATCGGCAACGAGAAGAAAGTGTCGAGCCAGTCTTCAAGACCCTTCGGGCCCCCGAGCACCTCGCGAAATCCGAGCGGATCGTGCAACGCGGGTGTCGCCGTGTACTGCCAGGCATTGGCTTCCGTGTAGTCGCCCGGATTGTTCAGCGGCGACGTCGCACGCAGCGCGTCGAACGGCTCGCGCCAGCGACCCTGCGAGTCCTTGCCGCGCACGACACGCGTGGTCGGATCGAAGAGCAGCTTCCAGCCGGCGGCACGCCGCGAGAACAACTCGGCGGTCGCCGTATCGCCGACTGCACGGGCGACACGGGCCACCGCATCGTCGCCGTAGCCGTACTCCATCGTCTTCGAGACAGCCTCGCCGTCCTCGAGATCGAACGGCAGGTAGCCGTACCGCATGTACAGCTTCCACGAACTCTGGGCCCAGGCCGGCACACCGGGCCGCTCCTGCGTCGAGGATTCGACCATCGCGCGCAAGGCCTCGTTGCGGTCGAAGCCCTCGAAGCCTTTGGCGACGGCATCCGCAATCACGGGCAGCGCCGGGTTGCCGATCATGGTGTGGGTTTCGCGACCCCAGGCGGTCCAGAGCGGCAGGTACCCCTGCTGCCGGTGATGCGCGAGCATCGTCGTGATGAAGCCCGTCACTCGCTCGGGATAAACCAGCGTGTAGAGCGGATGCACCGCACGGAACGTATCCCACAGGCTGAACGTGCTGTCGTAGCGCCCGCCCGGGGCCTGGATCACTTCACCGCGCGGACCGCGGACGCGACCGTCAGCGTCAGCGATGTCGCTCGGGTGCAGCAGCGTGCGGTACAGCGCCGAATAGAAAATACGCTTGGTGCGCGCGTCGGCTTCGATCTCGATCCGGCCGAGCAGCGAATTCCAGGCAGAGTCGGCCTGGGCTCGCGCCGTGTCGAACGCGAGCCCGTCAGCAGTAGCGAGGTTACGGCGAGCGCCCGCCACGTCGACGGTGGAAAGCGCCACACGCGCTTCCAGCACACGTTGGTCGCCGAGGTCGAACTCGAGCAGGTAGCGCGGCGCCAGGTCGCCGGGCTTCGGTGGCAGCTGCTGCTGCGCGACGATCGGTCGATCGAAGCGCACGACGAAAGAGGCTTCGCGATCCGTCCAGCCGCGCGTGTGGACGGTGCCGCTCACCTCGCCCGCTTTCGCATCGACCATCGACTGCGCGCTTTTCACGCGCGGACCATCGCCATAGAGCAGGCCATGCTGCAGGTCGAGCAGCACCTGCACGCGACCGTCGTCGCTGAACGTGTAGCGATGGAAGGCAACCCGCGACGTCGCGGTGAGCTCGACCGTCACCCCGTGATCGGGGAGCCTCACCGTGTAGTAGCCCGGATGCGCCGCCTCCGACGACTTGTCGTGTTTGCCGGCGAAATCGGTGGTGCTCGCGGACCAGCGCGTGCCAA
>JAPLSF010000353.1 GCA_026398785.1 Pseudomonadota bacterium
GCCCGACAGGAGCTCGGAGGTTTCGACCGATGTGGTGCCGACGAGTGCCGGCTGGCCGCGCTTAACGCACTCGCGGATGTCCTCGATGATCGCTTCGTACTTGTCCTTCTGCGTCAGGTAGACGAGGTCAGCGGCGTCGTCGCGGATCATGGGACGGTGCGTCGGAATCACGACCACTTCGAGGCCGTAAATCTGCTGGAACTCGAAAGCCTCGGTGTCGGCCGTGCCGGTCATGCCCGAGAGCTTGCCGTACATGCGGAAGAAGTTCTGGAACGTGATCGAGGCAACCGTCTGGTTCTCCTCGCGCACGTTCACGCCTTCTTTCGCCTCGACGGACTGGTGCAGGCCGTCGGACCAGCGCCGCCCCGGCATCGTGCGGCCGGTGAATTCATCGACGATGATGACTTCGCCGTTGCGGACGATGTATTCGACGTCCTTGCGGTAGAGCGCGTGCGCGCGCAGCGCCGCGTTCAGGTGATGCATCAGGCGGATGTTGGCCGGGTCATACAGGCTCTGCCCTTCGAGCAGCAGGCCGGCCTGCAGGAACAGTTCTTCGACGTGTTCATGGCCCTGGTCGGAGAGGTGAACCTGCTTCGACTTCTCGTCGGCCCAGTAATCGCCCTCGCCCTCTTCCGTCTCCTGCTTCGAGAGACGCGGCACCAGCTCGTTGATCTTCAGGTAGAGCTCGGTGCTCTCCTCGGCGGGGCCCGAGATGATCAGCGGTGTGCGCGCTTCGTCGATTAGGATCGAGTCCACTTCGTCGACCACCGCGAACGCCAGTTCGCGCTGCATGCGGTCTTCGATGCGGAACGAGAGGTTGTCGCGCAGGTAGTCGAAACCGAACTCGTTGTTGGTGCCGTAGGTAATGTCGGAGCCGTAGGCCGCGCGCTTCTCGTCCGGCATCAGGCCGGCCTTGACCACGCCGACGCTCATCCCGAGGAAGTTGTAGATCGGCGCCATCCAGTCGGCGTCGCGCTGTGCGAGGTATTCGTTGACCGTGACGATGTGCGCGCCCTTGCCGGCCAGCGCGTTGAGGTACGCGGGCAGCGTGGCAACCAGGGTCTTGCCTTCGCCGGTGCGCATTTCGGCGATCTTGCCGTTGTTCAGCACCATGCCGCCGATCAGCTGCACGTCGAAGTGGCGCAGGCCGAGGGTGCGGCGCGAGGCCTCGCGGACGACCGCGAACGCTTCGGGCAGGAGGTCGTCGAGGGTCTTGCCGGCCGCGAGCTGCTCGCGGAACTGGACGGTCTTGGCGGCGATGTCGGCGTCGGAAAGGGCCTGCACGGCGGGCTCGAAAGCGTTGATCTTCTTGACGAGGCCGTTGTACTGACTGACTAGCCGCTGGTTGCGGCTGCCGAAAATGCGGGTGAGCCAATTAGCCACTGGGGCTCCGGGCGATAAGCGTTGAAAATAAAGGCGGAAATTCTACAGCACTGCCGTAGGTGAGGCGGCTCTCTATAGATACAAGGGGATAGGGGTTAGGGGTTAGTCGGAAAGAAGAAGCGCTGCGATTGGTCAGCGGCGGGATAACAGGGTTCTGCAGGCCGTTGCGGTTGGCCTGAACACTCTGGCGCCACGGATGGCAGGGTTGGGTTCCGACTAACCCCTAACCCCTTCCTCACCCCTTCTCAAGGCGCTGCGAGGTACTTCATCGGGTTCAGGACGTTGCCGTCCCGCAGCACCTCGAAGTGCACGTGGGTGCCCGTGGAGCGGCCCGTGCTGCCGATGACGGCAATGGCGTCGTTCTTCTGCACCGACTGGCCGATCCGCACGAGGTTGCGCGAGTTGTGACCGTAGCGCGTCACGTAGCCCGTCGGGTGCGTGATCTCGACGACGTTGCCGTAACCCTGCTTCCAGCCGGAATACGAAACGACGCCGGGACCGACGGCGATGACTCGGGAGCCCGAAGGACCAGCGAAGTCGACGCCCGCATGAAACGCGCCGTGACCCGTGAATGGATCGGTGCGATAGCCGAAATGCGAGGAAATCCAGCCACCGATCAGCGGCAGCCCGCCCGGCATGATGCGTTGGCCGAGTTCGCGCGTCGCCATGACCATCTCGAGCGCCTGCAACTGCTGCTCGCGGTCGTTGATCTGTTGTTCGAGGGTGTCGAGCACTGAGGTGAGTTCGGGCACTTGCACGGAGCCGCCCTGCGCCTCCTGCCCCTCGGGACCGCCAGCGGGTGGCGGCTTGTCAAAATCGAATTCACCACGGTCGAGGCCGGCCAGGTCCGTGAGCCGGCGACCCAGCGCGTCGAGGCGGATCAACTGGGCGTTCAGCGAACCGACCCGCGTGGCCAGGGCGTCGACCTTGCCGTCGATCTGCCCGCGCGCAGCCTGCAGGTCGGTCTTCTGCTGGGCAACCGCGCGCGCATAGGCACGATGCTCGGCACTGGCGCCGAGCAGGAAACGCCCGAGCGCCAGACCGGCGATGAAAATGCCGACGACG
>JAPLSF010000127.1 GCA_026398785.1 Pseudomonadota bacterium
GGCTTGTCGCGGCGCGGCGCTTCGTCGCGACGGTACTCATCGAACTCCTCGTAGGCGTCGAGTTCGTGCTGGAGTTCGCGCAACAGCAGTTCCAGCATGATCGCGTCGTCCACGAGGCCCAGCACCGGCACATTGTCCGGAACGAGGTCCTCGACATCGGCGACGTAGGCGAGGCCATCAAGTACGCGGCCGCGCTCGAGCTCGGGCAACTGCCACTCCGGGTCCTCCAGCATCGCCACCAGGGATGCGACACGGTCGATGCGGCGCCGGATGAACGGGGAGCGGGCTGTCGCGCGCAGACGCTCCACTTCCGCCAGGGCTGCAGCGGCGACCTCGCGTGGGGGACGCTGTCCGTTCCGATCCCGCACGCGATGCATCAGGGAGCGGAAGTAGTCGAGCTCCTCCTCCGAAAACTCGAGCGTCACGGTGAGCGTCATCTGTCACTCCTCGCGGTCCGTCAGCCGCCCTCCTTGCCCTTGATCGGATGCCGACCTTGACCATGCCCGCGTTCTGCGCGTCGGCCATGACCGTCGCCAGGGACTGGAACTGCAGCGTGCGGTCGACGTGCAGGTGCAGCTCGGGCTGCGGCTTGCGCTGCGCCTCCGCAGCGAGTCGCTCGACCATACCCTTGCGATCGATCGGCACGTCGTTCAGGAACATCTTGCCGTCGGCCATCAGCGCGATGACGATCGTGTCCGGCTTCTCCTCGAGCAGGACGGTCGACGCCTGCGGCAGGTCGATCTTGATCTTGTGGGCGACCAGGGGCGCGGTGATCATGAAGATGATCAGCAGTACCAGCATGACGTCCACGAGCGGGATCATGTTGATCTCGGCCATCGGGGCCGAGTGTGGAGTGCCGCTGCCGCCGCCAAGTCCACTGAATGCCATGGCCGTCTCCCGCGTTTGAGCTTCAGGCCGCCTGCTGCTGCAGGCGATGCGCGCGATGGTGGTCCATCGAGGAAGGCACGCGCGCGCCGGTCGTGAGGTAGGCGAGCAGGTCCTCGGCGAATGCGTGGAAGCTCGCGATGATCACGCGGTTGTTGCGCACCAGCAGGTTGTAGCCGAGCACGGCTGGCACCGCGACGGCGAGGCCGAGCGCAGTCATGATCAGCGCTTCGCCTACGGGTCCCGCCACCTGGTCGAGCGAGGTTTCGCCGGTCGCGCCGATGCGCACGAGCGCGTGGAAGATCCCCCACACCGTACCGAACAGGCCGACGAACGGGGCCGTACTGCCGACGGTCGCAAGGAAGGTGAGACCGGTCTCGAGGCGTTCCGTCTCGCGGTTGATCGAGGAGCGCAGCGAGCGGTCGAGGAACTCGGCCCGGTGCAGCGTGCCCGCGACGCGCTCTTCGGTGAGGCGATCGTGATGCTCCATGGCGAATTCGCCGTCGAGCGCGATCTTGGAGAACGGCTCCCAGTCGGGCTGTTGCTCGAGGAAACCGAGAGCCTGCTCCGTTGGCGTCTTCCAGAACGTCGTTACGACGTGGTGCGAGCGCGTGCGGATCCGGACGACCCGCGCAGCCTTCAGGACGATGAAGTACCACGAAACGATCGACATCAGGACCAGCAGCCCGAAGACGAACAGCCCGACGGCGTCCGTCTCGCGCAGGAAGTTGGCGAAACTCATCGTGGTCAGGGCTTCGGTGGGATGCATGGCCGGATCCTGTAGTCAGTCTTGCAACGAGAAAGTGATGGGGACGATGCACCAGGCGCGCA
>JAPLSF010000290.1 GCA_026398785.1 Pseudomonadota bacterium
GCGGGCACGCTCACGATCGCCGGGCAGGTGATCACCGTCGACAACGAGACGATGTTCGACGATTCGATCCCGGGGCGGACGCTGGCGGGAATCGTGATTGGCGACGTGATCGAGGTGCACGGCTTCGCAGCCGCGGGCGGCCCGGCGCGCGCGACGCGCATCGAAAAAGTCGGCGCGGGCGCGACCGAGGTCGAAGTGACCGGCATGGCCACGAACCTCGACACCGGCCTGAAGCGCTTCAATGTCGGGTCGCTGGTCGTCGATTATGCGACGGCGACGCTCGAGGATTTCGGGTCGACCGGCATTGAGTCGGGCGTCATGGTCGAGGTCAAGGGCACGTCATTCCTCGCGGACGGCGCATTGCAAGCGTCGAAGGTCCAGCGCGAAGGACATGAATTCGATGGTCACAGCGGCGGCGACAGCAAAGTCGAGGGTCTCGTGACGCGCTTCGGCTCCGCGACGGACTTCGACGTCGACGGCCGGAAGGTCGCGACCAACGCGTCGACAGTCTTCGTCAATGGCACGGCGGCCGACCTCAAGCTCGACGTCAAGGTGGAAGTCGAGGGCAAGCTCGATTCGACCGACACGCTGGTTGCTACCAAGGTTGTGTTCAAACTGCAGTCAGCGCTGAAACTCGCTGGCATGGTCGACAGCGTCGACGCGGTGGCGGGCACGTTCCGCGCGTTGGGCGTCACCGTCATGGTTTCGAACACGACGTTGAAGGAAGACCACCAGGGCGACGATCATTTCTTCAACCTCGGCAATCTGCGCGTCGGCGACTGGGTGAAAGTCGGTGGCTATGCCGACCCGGCGGGCACCGGCAAGCTGATCGCTACACGGCTCGAGCGTGACGACTCCGAGGACCAAGTCGAACTGCGCGGTCCGGCGAGCGACATCGCGACGACGAGCCTCAAGGTGTTTGGCGTCAGCGTCGAACTCCTGCCGGGCACGCGGTACGAGGACGGCGAAGCCTCCATCAGCGCCAGCGAGTTCCTCACGCGCGCCGGCGGCCAGGTCGTCGACGTCGAGGGCAGCTGGAACGGCACTTCGTTGCTGGCCGACAAGGTTGAGATCAAGCGTGAAGGCGGCAGCGTCGTCACACCTCCGGTCACGCCCCCGGTGACACCGCCGGTCACGCCGCCAGTGACACCGCCGAGCGGCGGCAACCAGCCGCCGGTCGCCAATGCTGGCACGCCGCGCAGCGTCACGACGGGTACCACGGTAGCGCTCAACGGCAACGGCAGCACCGATCCGGAAGGCACGGCGCTCACGTATGCGTGGGTGCTGCAGATTCCGGGTGGCAGCAGCGCGAGCCTGTCGAGCGCCACCATCAGCCAGCCGAGCTTCGTTGCCGATGTCGCGGGGTCCTACACCGCGACGTTGACGGTGAGTGACGGTGCGCTGACGTCGTCGGCCAGCGTGGTGATCACGGCCCAGGCGCCGCCGCCGCCGAGCGGCAACCAGCCGCCGGTCGCCAATGCGGGCACGCCGCGCAGCGTCACGACGGGTGCCACGGTAGCGCTCAACGGCACCGGCAGCACCGATCCGGAAGGCGCGGCACTCTCGTTCGCGTGGGTGCTGAAGGTTCCGGGCGGCAGCGGCGCGAAATTGTCGAGCGCCACCAGCAGCCAGCCGAGCTTCGTTGCCGACGTCGCCGGGTCGTACACCGCGACGTTGACGGTGAGTGACGGTGCGCTCACGTCGTCGGCCAGCGTGGTGATCACGGCCCAGGCGCCGCCGCCGCCCCCGCCCCCGCCGCCGCCGCCGCCGCCGTCCATCGACGGTGCGGCGCTCTACAAGACGAACTGCCAGGCCTGTCACGGCGCGATCAAGCCGATCTTCAGCCGCAATGCGCGTGACGCAACGAAGATCCAGAACGCGATCGCCAGCAACAGGGGCGGCATGGGGTCGCTCAAGTCACTGACGGCGGCAGAAGTGCAGGCCATTGCCGCGGCCGTCGCGGCAGCGAATCCGTAACTCGATCGACTAACAGAACCCCGGACCTCCCGGTCCACCCCTTGGGCGGGATGGCGCAAGCCTCCCGCCCTATTTTTTTCGTTCGTTCAGCCGTAGGTAACGTGAGGGCAGGTGGCCCAGCGGATTCGCGGCGATGCCATCGATGCCGGGTTTCACCAGTCGCTTCGAGACGCGATGAAAGATCGGAATGACGACGGCGTCCTGCAGCAGGATCCGCTCCGCGCTGGCGAGAGTCGCCGCACGTTGATCCGCGTCGGCGGCAACGCCTGACTTCGACAGCAGTGCGTCGTAGGCAGGATTCGAATAGCCCGCAACGTTCTGCGCGTGGCCCGACGTGAAGAGTGCGAGGAATGCCTCCGGGTCAACAAAGTCGGCCGACCAGCCGTAGCGCAGCAGGTCGCATTCGCCGGGCGCTTCGCGCGTGACGAGGTAAGCCTTCCATTCCATTTCGACGATGGCGACCTCGACGCCGAGCGTCTGGCGCCACTGATCGGCGAGCGCAATCGCCGTGCGGCGATGGTTGGCGCTGGCGTCGGTGCAGAGGGTCAGCTGCGCTGGAGCTGTGCCCCGCTTGCGGGCTGCACTCCAGTGTTCTTGCGCCTGCCTCGTGCGTGCGCTCGTATCCAGCCCAACCCAGGCTGCACGAGCGGGCGTGTACCCGGGGATTGCCGGTGGCACCCAGCTCTGGGCGGGTAGTTCCCCCGCTCCCGTCACCCGGTCGGTGATCTGCGTGCGATCGATGGCCAGTGACAACGCGGCGCGAACATCGCGGTCCTGCACGCGGCGCAGGTTGAGTGCGTACGCGTAGGTGCTGAGGTACGGCGCCACGTGCAGCTCGCCGGGCAAGTTCCGCTCGAGCCTATCGATCTGCGAGTTCGGGACCTCGCTGGTGATGTCGATTTCGCCGGTGCGATAGAGGTTCAGTTCGGTGTTGAGGTCGTCAAGCGTCAGGTAGGTCACGCGTTCGATCGCGACCGAACCCGCGGCGTGATAGTAAGGGTTGCGTTCGAGTTCGATCTTCTCGCCAGGACGACGCGCGAGCAGCCGGTAAGGGCCGTTGCCGATGACTGATGCGTCCGCGCTGGCCGCGAGGCGCTGCGGCGCTGCGACGGGCAGCGCCAGCACGGCAGGAAGGTAGGGCACAGCGCGGGCCACTTCGAGCACGACGGTCCGGGAATCTGGTGCGTGGGCGGTCGTGACGTCGTGCAGCAACGCGGCATACGGCGCCTGCGAATCCTTGACCCTCGCCGCGTCGAGGCCGGCGACGAACTGCGCGGCGGTCAGCGGAGTGCCGTCGGACCAGCGCAGGTTCGGTCGCAGGCGAAACGTCCAGGTTCGGCCGTCCCCCGAGACCGTCCAGGCTTCCGCTGCACCGGGAACGATGCTGCCGTCGGCAGCTTCCGTCGTCAGGCCTTCGAAAAGCTCCTGTGACAGCGCGAGTGCCGGGTTGTCCTCGGCGAGGCGTGGGTCCAACGTTGCCGGTTCCCCGCCCAACGCGCGGATGAGGGTCTTGGCTTGGTCGGAGGTCTCTGTGGCCGGAGCAGGTGCCGGCTTGGATCCGCAAGCGGCGACCGCCAGCGACGCCAGTGCTACGACGCAGCGCAAGGTGGCTGTCAACGTGTTTCCCGTCTGCATGGATGCGAAGTCCGGTGCGTATGGTCGCCGCAAATCAGGCGTATGACAAAGAGGGCGTCCGGTAGGGCCCGAACGGCGTTTTGACAGAACCCGGCAGGTCGGGCGAGTATCTCGGCCGCTGTGCGTCTGGAGCGCGACGAATGGATTCCGAG
>JAPLSF010000346.1 GCA_026398785.1 Pseudomonadota bacterium
GCGAACGAGCATTGCGTGCAGGTTGGCGCGGATCGCTGCGGCGCGGCGTGGGCCGACACCCGGCACGTTCTCGAGCCTGCCGTCATGCGCGGCCAGTTCGAGTCCTTCGAGCGTGTCGAGGTGCAGTTCTTCGTGGATGCGTTCGGCGAGGCGATGTCCGAGACCCGGCACCACCGTGAACAACGCGACGGGATCCGCAGTGCCGCGCAGCCGTTCCAGCTGCGACCAGTGCCCGGTGCGGACCATTTCGATGATCGCCGTCGCAATGCCTCGCCCGACGTGCGGCAGGCGATCGAGGCCTGCCACCCCTTCGCGATCGACGAGCCCCACGATTTCATCGACAGGCAAGCGGCCGATGGTGTCGGCGGCTTTGCGGTAGGCGGCAACTCGATAGGGATTGGCTCCCTGTGCGTGCAACAGGTCCGCGGCTTCACGCAGGCGGTCGGCAAAATCGAGCGCATGCGAATCGGATACCGGCGAGGCCGCGGTCATCACCGCGGCTTCAGCCCCTGCTGCCGTGAATCGTTCCATCTCCCGTTCGTCGCGCCCACGCGGGCGACCTGGTAAACGAACTGAATGCTCGCGCCTATTGCGAGCCGCGACCATTCGGGTTTTACGAGAGGCGCGACAAACCGACTATGATTCGCTGGAACGATTCCGGGAACGCAGGGGGGCGGATGGTGCGTGCAGTGCTGCGCTGGCTGGGCCGAACCGTGGGCTCGTTGCTGACGGCGTTGCTGCTCGTCGGCCTAGGGTTTTACCTGCATTTCCTGTGGGCCGGGCCTGAGCTGAAGCCCTGGCACCGCGCGCGCCTCACCGCCGAGTTCACCGCCGCCGACTACACCACGGGGCGCGTCACGACGCTCGCGCAATACCGTGCGCGCGAGCGGCTGCTTCTGGACCAAGTCCGGACTGACATTACCGAGCGCCTCGAAGACGCCGACCGGTCGCCGTACAACCGGTTCAATCCCGGCAGTCTCAGCGACCCGGACGTCTGGACGTTCAACTGGAATCGCACGTTCATCCTGCAACCCGCAGGCGATGCGGTCGGCGGTGTGCTGTTGCTGCACGGCTTGACGGACTCACCGTACAGCCTGCGCAGTTTCGGCCGTGCGCTGGCGGCGCGCGGGTATCGGGTCGTTGGCCTGCGTTTGCCGGGGCACGGTACCGCGCCGTCGGGGTTGGTGACGTTCGAGGCGGCAGACCTCGAAGCGGCGACGCAGCTGGCGATGCGCGACCTGCGTGCGTCCCTGGGCGCAACGTTGCCGATCCACATGATCGGGTATTCCAACGGCGCCGCGCTGGCCGTCAGCTACGCGCTCGACGCGAGGACGGACCTCACCTTGCCGCGCCCCGCGGGGCTGGTGCTGATCTCGCCCGCGATCGGCATCACCAAGCTCGCCGCCATTGGCCGCATTCGCACCGGCCTGTCCGACCTGCAGGGCTTCGGACGCGCCGCGTGGCAGCAGGTCGAACTGGAAGTCGACCCGTACAAGTACCAGTCGTTCAGCTTCAACGCGGCCGGCGTAACGCAGCAATTCACCAGCCGCCTCACTCGTCGCCTCGCGGCGAGCTCACGCGAGGGCCCGTTGCGCGACATGCCGCCGATCCTCGCGTTCGTTTCCACCGTCGATTCCACGGTACAGGC
>JAPLSF010000305.1 GCA_026398785.1 Pseudomonadota bacterium
AACCGTGGGTGCGCCGGGGTCGAGACCCAGGGCTATGCGCGCGGGACCCGGAGGCGATTCGAGCGGAATGCGGTCTGCAAGCGGGTGGCCGACGAACACCGCCCGCACGTCGTGCGCGTCGTAGAACCTGCTTTCGAACGGTAGCACGCAGAGCACGAGATCGACGGACTGGCCGATCGTGCGCACCCTGCCCTGCCGCCAGGCCCACACCTGCGGACTGACGTACTGCACCGTCGGAATACCCCGCGCCTTGAGCTGGGCCGCGACGCGGAGATTGAATTCCGGCGAGTCGATGCCGACGAAGGCGTCGGGTCGCGCTGCGAGCAGTCGCGCGACGAGGTCGCGGCGCAGGCGCAGCAGGCGCGGCAGGTGCTGCAGGATCTCGGCGAGACCCATGATCGCGAGTTCGTCGGACGATACCCAGGCCTCACAGCCCGCCTCCACCATACGTGGCCCGGCCACGCCGAATGCACTCAGCGATGGCTGCCGCGCAAGCAATGCCCGCAGCAGTCCTCCACCGAGGTTGTCGCCAGAGGCTTCGCCGGCCACGAGTGCGATCTTCACCTCTCGCGCTGCCGCGGGAGAGATGTCGCCGGAGTGCTGCATGGAGCGTGCGGACGTCAGCGCACGAGGCTGCGCGTTGACTGCGGGATGAAGTCGACCAGCAGCTGCACTTCCGGCTGGTCCTTCGCCGCTTCGGTGAGGCGTTCGACCGCATCCTCGAGCCGCAGCCCCGAACGGTACAACGTGCGGTAAGCATTGCGCAGGTTGCGGATCTGCTGCGGCGAAAAGCCGCGCCGCTTGAGTCCTTCGGCATTGATGCTGTGCGGCTTGGCCGGGCCGCCGACTGCCATCACGTACGGAGGCACATCGCGCGTCACCGCGGCATTGTTGGCGAGGAACGCATGGGCGCCCACCTTGCAGAACTGGTGCACGCCCGAGAAGCCACCCATGATCACCCAGTCGCCGAGCACGACGTGGCCGCCGAGGGTGGAGCAGTTGGCGAGCACGCACTGGTTGCCGACGTTGCAGTCGTGCGCAACGTGCGAATACGACATGAACAGGTTGTCGTTCCCGATCGTGGTGACGCCGCGGTCCTTGGTCGTGCCGCGATTGAGCGTCACGAACTCGCGGATGACGTTGCGGTCGCCGATTTCGAGACGCGTCGGCTCGCCCTTGTATTTCTTGTCCTGGGGCGCATCGCCGATCGAAGCGAACGCGTGGATGACGTTGTCGGCGCCGACCTTCGTGTGGCAGTGGATCGACGCGTGCGCGCCAACGCGCGTGCGCGTGCCGATCTCGACGCCGGGACCGATCACGCAGTACGGCCCGATCTCGACGTCCTCGCCGAGAATCGCGTCCGGCGCGACGATCGCCGTCGCGTGGATGGAGCCACTCATCGCTGCCTCTCCTTCTTGCGCCTGGCGGTTCAGCCCGGCATCACCATCATTTCTGCCGAGCAGGCTTCCTGGCCTGCCACTTCGGCCACTGTCGAGAACTTCCAGATCGTGCGAATCCTGCGCTCGAGCACCACCTTGAGCAACAACTGGTCCCCCGGCACGATGGGGCGGCGGAACCGTGCTTTGTCGATGCCAGCGAAGTAGAACTTCACGTTCTCGTCGGGATAGATGCCTGCGGTGACGAAGCAGAGGATGCCGGCGGCCTGCGCCAGCGCCTCCAGCATGAACACGCC
>JAPLSF010000327.1 GCA_026398785.1 Pseudomonadota bacterium
CGTAGGCAATGGCGTGAGTTTCGCCACTGACGCTGTGGCCCGCTGAAAAGAGCAGTTTGAATCCCGGGGAGAAACTGTACGAGCCGCCAAAGTTCAGGAGCGTGGTCGCCCGCCCGTCGACCGTGTCCTTGCCGCGGGCAAATACCTCCCCACCCAGCATCCACTTCTCGCCCAGGTCCTTCTGCAGCAGCCAACCACCGTAAGCATGGCTCTCCTCGCCGTCTGCAGGATTGATCACGTAGCCGCCAGCGGCGGAAGCGGTCCATTCACCCCAGTTTTTCTGCACGCACACCGGCAGCAGCCACCAGGTCTTGCCGTTGCCAAGTCCTTTACTTGAATTCCCAGTGGGCAGCATGGCTATTGGCGAGACCGCGATCTGTAGCGACGTGTCCGATTCACCGACAAAGCGATACTTCACGCCAACTACGACATCGCCGAGACCCCACTCGGTCGGGCCGCCATCTGGCGCCGTTCGCGCAAAAGGAACGGCGATCGTCAACTGGACGTCCGGCAGCAGGCCGTGGCTGTACTCAAAGACAGGGAGATTGATGTCGTTCCCGTCGGTCGTCCCGTCGTAGGTGGAGAAGACGTAGAACTCGCTGCTCGTGTAATCGACGGGCACCGGGTCTTCGGTCAGGAACGGAGGGCCGGCGACCGCCTGACCCCAACTCAGGGCCAGGACGGCAACGATTGCGGCTGCCCTGAGCAATGATTCTGGAGCGGCATGTAACGCACGAGGAGAACCGTCATCACTTCTCATGCCAGACAATCTCTCGCCCCGCGCGGGCCCAAGACTCGAAGTTGCCAGCGAACGCGTCTTCGATGCGATTGCGCTTGACCTTCAAGGTCGGCGTGATCAGGTCGTTGTCCACTGTCCACGCCTCGGTCATCGCAACCAGGCAGTCCATCTGCTCGTGGGGGTCCAGCGTCCTGTTGATCGCCTGCAACAGATCGGCGAGCGAGGTCTCGAGTTCGACGCGACCGGCGGGGTCTTGCAGCTTCCTGACCGCGTCGTCGTTGAGCATCAACAAGCCGATCGGCTGGCCGAGGTTGGCGCCGGCCACGCAGCAGGCCTCTACGGCACCGTGCATCACCAGCAATTCCTCGATCGGTGCCGGCGCCACGTACTTGCCCTTGCTGGTCTTGAACAGGTCCTTCACGCGACCGGTGATCTTCAGGTTGCCCGCGGCGTCGAAAACGCCCTTGTCGCCCGTGTGCATCCAGCCGTCGTCGGTAAACGCCCGCCGGGTCAGCTCGGGTTCCTTGTAGTAGCCGAGCATCGTCGCCGGCGTCTTGATCTGGATCTCGCCGTCGGACGGGTCCAGCCGGCACTGCACGCCATCGTAGGGGAGCCCCACGGTGCCGATGGCCTGCCCCGGCACGGTGATGTGGGTGGCCGCGAGATTCTCGGTCATGCCGTAGCCTTCGGCGACGTTCAGCCCGATCCTGGCGTACCAGCGCAGCAGTTCCGGCGGCATGGGTGCCGCGCCGCCCGCAGCAAAGATGCAGTCCTGCAGGCCGAGCGCGGTGAGGATCTTCCTGCGGACCAGGCCCCTGACGATCGGCAGTTTCAGCAACCGATCGAGCTTCGCGGCCGGTATCTTCGCCAGCACGCCATGCTGGAACTTGACCCACAGCCGCGGCACCGAGAAGAACATCGTCGGCCGGGCGCGCCGCATGTCGGCGGCAAACGTTTCCAGGCTCTCGGCAAAGTACACGTGCATGCCGGTGGCGAACTGGCCGTGCTCGACCAGAGCGCGCTCGACAACGTGCGACAGCGGCAGGTACGACAGCATGCGTGTGTTGCCGTCGAGCGGGACGCGCTGCAGTGCGGTCTGCACCACCCACGCGAACGCCGCGAAGCTGTGCATCACGCCCTTCGGCGCACCTGTCGTACCGGACGTATAAATGATCGTCGAGAGCTCGTCGCCGGGGCGCACCGGCTCTCCTTCAAGCGGCGCAGTCCTGCCGACGATGTCGTCCCATCGCGCATTGCTCTGCTTCGCGTCGTCCGGCGCCAGCGGGTGGCTGATGCACGGCAGGCCGACGGGCACGCCGGGCTTCATGTGGTCCCAGCCGTCGAGCTTGCCGACGAACAGCAGTTTGGACTCGCTGTGCGCGAGGATCTGGCGGATCGTGCCGGGTGTCAGCGTCGGGTACAGCGGCACCGAGACGCAGCCCGCGAGCCAGATGGCGAAGTCGCTCATCAGCCAGTGCGCCGTGTTCTTCGAGAGGATGGCGATGCGGTCGCCGTGCTGCAAACCGAGACTCTGCAGATGTGCAGCCATGCGGCGCGACTCGTCGAGGACCTCGCGCCACGTATAGTCGCGCACCATGCCGCCACCCAGCGGCTGCGTCAGCGCCACCCGATCGGGCGCCGTCTTTTCCCAGTAGTAGAGTCGCTGGAGCGCCAGCGCGTCGTCGGCAACGATCGTGGCCATATGCGATTGAGCCCCGCTGGTCAGGCCTGGACGAAGGTCGTGAGACGCCGCCGCGTGCGTTCGCGCAATGAACACTCGCGCAAGGTGTCCGCCAGCTGCTCCAGGTTGGGGATGCCGTACAGGATGACGGTGGCCAGGCTGGTGTCGGACGATCGCAGATGCAGCAGGCAATGTCCCACCAGACGCATGCCTAAGGGCTTGTGCAGGTCGAAGTGATCGATGCGGAACACTTCGATGCTGTCTTTCGTCTTCGAGAAGATCCCGCGCTCGATGCGCACGCGCTGTGACGTGATCTCGTAGCGCGTACCGATGGTCTTCAGCCAGTAATACACCCAGGCCAGGCCCAACGTGAACACCACCGCGATCCATTGCCACGCGCTGTAGATGACCGCCGGGTGCCCCGTGAAGATCATGGTCTCGACTTCCGCTTCCCGCGCGGCGGCCAGGGCCCCCAGGTCTGTATTGCAGAACCGGCACTTGATGGCGACCGCCTTGATGGTCTCGCCGCAGACGGGACAGGCCTTGGTGTCGTCGCTCATGCCGAATCCCCGTCGTTCTCCCTGGAGGCGGCAAGTATGCGCCTGTGTCCGCCCTGCGCAGGTTTACGGATGCCTGAGGAATCCGCAACCCGCGTATCCTGAGACTCGCGACTGGCTTGCGAAGCACGAGGCATCACGGCACATGAAGCCCTTGAGCGGACTGGACGGCCTGTTCCTGCACCTGGAGACGCCGGCAACGCCCATGCACGTCGGGTCGCTGAGCCTCGTGGAACTGCCGGCGAAGCATCGAGGCGACTTCTGCAAGGCCGTTCAGCGCCTCTACGCTCGTCGCCTGCCACTGGCTCCGGTACTCAGCCGCACGCTGGCCGCGATGCCTCTGCAACTGGCGAACCCTGTCTGGGTGCAGGCCGACGAGGTCGACCTGCAGCATCACATCCAGCGCGTGGTGCTCCCGCGTCCCGGCACGCAAGCGCAACTCGAGGAATGTGTAGGTCGCCTGCATTCCATCCTGCTCGATCGGACCCGCCCGCTCTGGATGGTGTACATCATCGAAGGGCTGCAATCGGGCCAGGTCGCCTACTACACGAAGATCCACCACGCGTTGCTGGATGGGCAGGCGGCGGTCATGCTCGCCCGCGTCCTGTTCGACCTGACGCCCCGGGGCAAACGCATTCCGCCCGAGGCCAGACAGATCAGCCCCGGCGAGCACCCCGGACTGGGCACGCTGGCGGCAGCGGCGGTTAAACACGATGCCGCGCAATACCTGAAGTTCGTGCGCACGCTGCCCGACATCGTCAGGGCGCTGACCAGTCTGCGCGGCGGCGGCAACGACGAGGCGTCCCCGCAGTCCGCCGGGACGTCAGGATTTGCGCCCCGGACCCCGCTCAATGTGGCCATTACCGGGGAGCGTGGTTTCGCAGGCGTCTCGGTCCCGCTCGACCAGATCAAGGCCATTGCCGCGGCGCACGACGCGAAGATCAACGACGTCGTGCTGGCCATTTGCAGCGGCGCGTTGCGCCGCTACCTGCTGGACCATGGTGGGCTGCCGGGCAAGCCGCTGATCGCCGCGATGCCGATCTCACTGCGCGAGCCCGGCAACGAGGAGTTCACGACGCAGGCGACCATGTTCCGAGTCAGCCTTGCCACCGACATAGCCAACCCGGTGCGGCGGTTATGCGCCATCCGCGACGCAGCAACCGCCGCGAAGTCAGCGACTGGCCGCGCCAAGGCCGCCCTGCCCACCGACTTTCCGTCCTTCGCCATGCCGTGGATCCTGCATTGGCTGGCGTCGATATATGAGCGCGCAATGCTCGGGAACCTGATTCCCCCGCTGGCCAACGTAGTCATTTCCAATTTGGCTGGCCCGCAGGTGCCGCTCTATTTCGCGGGTGCCCGCATGACCCGCTACTGGCCGCTGTCGATCGTGCAGCACGGCCTGGGCGTCAACATCACGGTGGAGAGCTACGCCGGCGCGATGGGATTCGGCATCACGGCCGCAAGCAGCGCCGTGCCCGATCCGCGCAGCATCGCCAGGCACGTCCTGGCTGCGCACAAGGAACTCTTGCCGCGCTAATCCCACCCCCGCCGCCACCGCGTGGCGTCCGTCAGGTCCCGCCACGGCATCACTTGGACCCGCTTCGAATGCACCGCCTCGATCTCGATCGACACCACCGGCGATCCCGGCGGTTGCGGATCGACGATTCCGGTCACGAGGAAATGCTTTTCCCTGTTCCGCGGATTCACGGCCGTCCACTTGGAGTGCAGCAGCTTCCTCGGATTCAGCGGTGTGGCGCGGGATTTCACGACGATTGCAGCGACGACTGGTCAGCGCAGCGCGTCGAGACCAAACAGCTGCGAGAGCTTGGCGTCGAACGCCGCCGCCGGCAGCAATCGCTTCAGCAGTGGCAGCCGCACGCTGTTGGTGCCGCCCCGGATGACGCGCGGCGGGGAGTTGCGCAACAACGCTTCCACGACGGGTACGGCGAAGACCTCCGCCGGCATCGCGCCCTGCTGCCCCGCCTGGGCGCGGGCACGAATCCCGCCCTCCACCGGCTTGTAGAGCGAATTCGCCGGCAAGCGCACCGCCGCCTCCGCGTGCTGACCGAAGCTGGAGCGCACCCCGCCCGGCTGGATGGAGACCACGTGAATCCCGAAAGGCTTGAGTTCCATGCGCAGCGCGTCTGTCAGCGAGTGCACGGCCGCCTTGCTCGAGCAGTATGCGGCCGCAAACGGCGTGGTGAAGAGCCCGACGATGCTGCCGACATTGGCCACCACCGCGCTGCCATTCTTTTCCACCGCCGCGCGCAGCAGGGGCATGGCTCGGCCGGTCACCGCCATCGGTGCAATGACATTGGTCTCGAACTGACGACGCAAGTCCTCGCGGGTCAGGTCGACCACGGCGCCGACCTGGGAAAAGCCGGCGTTGTTGACCAGCAGGTCGAGGTGCCCCGCTTCCCGCATTACTGTGTCGAACGCTGCCGCGATGGATGCATCGTCGTTGACGTCCAGCGCCAGACCCCGGATGCCTTCTGCTGCAAGCGCAGCCAATGCCTCGACGCGCCGGGCCGTGGCATAGACCCGATGGCCTCGCTTGCCGAACTCGCGTGCGAGCGCCGCGCCAATGCCGCTGGAGCAGCCGGTGATCAGAACGGTCTTCTGCATTTGCACTCCCCGGAGAGCAAGGCCAAAAACCCGACTTCGAACTACCACACCGGATCGATGGGCGTGATCCGCCCCACGCGCGACTCGAGCAAACCGGCGACATCGAGGCACAGGTCCTCGCGCCAGCGTTCGGCGTAGACCTGCACACCGGTCGGCAGTCCGTCGACAACACCCATCGGCAGCGCGACCGACGGTATCCCCAGCAGGTTGCCCGGAGTGATGAACTGCAATCGCCTGAGCGTCGTCTCGACGCCGCTTGCAGGGTCGAGGTCGGCATCGTGCAGGAACGGCAGGTCCGCCCAGGTGGGCCCGATGATGACCGGGTAGTCCTGGAAGAACGCAGACCAGGCCACAGCGAGCCGGTCGCGTTCCGTATAGATCTCCGTAATGTTCTTCGTGGCGGGGTCGAACCTGCGCAACACGCCGTGCAGCAGTCTGAGCGCACCGTCGCTCATGACCGGCGTCAGGAGTGGCACTGCCTGCTGGAGGTCTGCGTTGAGAACGTGGGCCCAGATCTCGTTGACACGCGCGAGCTCGGGCGGTGTCGCCTCTGCCACTTCCCAGCCCGCTGCCTCGAGCACCTGGCCTGCCTTGCGGATCGCTGCAATGGTGGATTCCGGCAACGTGGAAAACGGCATCTGCGTGACGATGGCCGCTTTCTTCGGCGCGGCAGGACCCTCCAGTGCGGCAGGTACGGAGAACGGGTCACCGGGATGCCAGCCCGCCAGCAGTCGATACGCGATCCTGAGATCGACCACCGACCTTGCCATGGGTCCCTCGACGCACATCACGCGAAAGGAAATCGGCTGCGCGGCGACCGGAATGGACATCACCATCGGGATCCTGCCGACGGTCGGCTTGAGCGCCGCGATCCCGCAGCAATAGGCCGGGTTGCGCAGCGATCCACCGATATCGTTGCCGAGCCCGATCGGCGTCATGCCTGTGGCAAGCGCGGCGCCTTCTCCACCGCTCGAACCGCCCGCGGTCCGGCTGGGATTCCAGGGATTGCTAGTTCGGCCGCGCAACGGATTGTCGGTCGTGATGCGCAGCCCCATCTCGGGAAGATTGGTGCGGCCAAGCGGAATCGCACCGGCTGCCTTCATCCTCGCAACCACCGGTGCATCCACGGCGGGCATGGCCGCCGCGAGCGCCGGCAGTCCATGCGTCGTCGCCGACCCCGTGCAATCGATGTTTTCCTTGATGGTGAATGGCACGCCATGCAGGGGTCCGGTCGGCGCGGCCGCATCCGCCCGGTCCGCTGCCAGCAGTGCGGATTCCGCCAGCGTGACGGTGATCGCATTCACCTTGCCGTTAACGGCGGCGATGCGGTCGAGGTGACTCTGGACGACTTCGCGGCTCGAGACCTGCCTGCTGCGAATCAGCGCGGCCAATTCATGCGCGCACTTGCGCCACAATTCTGCTGACACCTTGTCTTTCTCCGTCGAGGCCGGTGTGGTCGGCCGTACGGCCACACTACTCGGGTGCCGAGCCGATTTTGACGAAATCAACGCCACAGTCACGATTCCCTTGACCTTGACCCGTGGCTAACTGACCGCGTACGGACCGCAGCAGCTCGTTTGGCCGCACGGGCAACGCATACGCAGAACGATCGTCGCGGTAACAGTCCCACCTCGAGGCGCGACAGCCGAGTGGACTGCCGCTGCGCCTTCTCAGACGTGCGGCATCGTCATCGTAGACGTAGCGTCCAGCGACGGCCGGTTCCAACCCCGCCGCGGATTGCTCGCAATCCACCAACGCGCATCGGCGACGGTCGCAAAGTCTGCGATGCAGTACGGCGAAACACCGAGCGACTCGTAGTACCGGGCGTACGTCACGTTTTTCGGGTCCGTGGCGACAATCGCCTGCACGATATCCGGGCTGTCGTAGAAGTGCAGCCTTTCGTGCCGGGCATAGGTCCTCAGGTCCCGTTCGGTGATTTCCGGGGCTGGCTGAGCTTCCAGGTAATCGGAAATGATGTAGCGGATGCCCTCGTAGCGGACATCGCTGCGCATTTCCTTGTTGGCTTCACGAAACTCTGCAAGGGTAATGACGCCGAAGAAGCGTCGGTAGACCCCGTGTCCTTCCCACCTGATTCGATACGGCATGGTGGTTCTTCCCCGCAGTCAGACCGCTCTTGAACGGTTCAAGGTTGGCTCGAATGGCAGCGGAGTCAATCCGTATTTGCTGAGGGGGCGGCCGACTCCGTCTCCGTCCTGTCTCCCCCGCAACCCACAGGAATCGCGGGCGAACCCACACGTCAATCAAGCGCCACGATTCCCGGCTGTCCTCACCTGCTCCCATCGGTCCAGCAACCAGCCCGCGCCCGCGCTGCCCAGCACGCACCACGCCAGCTCGACAAGCGGGACGGCACGGAACGTCGGACCACTGCTCGCCCGAAGGCAAACCCGAGCGCACACAGCAGCGCCGGGAACACGTTGATGAGCAACACCCAGTGAAACGAGCCGAGCTTGCCGAGCGCATGCCCGCGCCCCGGCAGCACGTACTGCGCGAGCGCCGCCCAGGCCGTGAGCCCGCTCCACACGCCGACTGCGTAGCTCGCGACCGACTGCCACTTCGAGTGTCCGTCCACGACCGCCGTCACTCCACTACCGCGCCGCCGCCTCGAAAATCAGCGACTCGTTCCCGCCCGCATCGAGGAGCGTCAACCGGCCCGCATCCACTCGATACGCTCGCGCCTGCCCGAGCAGCGTGAAGTACGCACCCTCGGCGCGCATCGCCGGCTCCGGGCCGGCCACCTGCGTGCTCGCGAGCTGCCCGACCGAGAACGCCTGGCGCGAACCCACGGTGTACGGCCCGCCATAGCTGTTCACACCGCCGTGGCCACCGATTTTCGCGTCGGAAAACTCCGCAGTGATCTCGAAATCGCGCGGGTTGAGCGAGCTCAGCGTCCACTCCGTGAGTCTCCATTGCGTGCCATCCAGCGCAGGGTGTCCGAGCGAACACCCGACCAGCGCAACGATCGACCAGCCGACGACCAGCATCGTGGCGCGCGCATCGGACAAACGCATCCTGCTCACTCCTGCGGCTTCTTCGGACGCTCCATCGCTTGCAGGCGGTCCATGGCCGCCTTGTACATCCCGGTCGCCTCGCTACTCGAGAGCCCGCGGGCCGCCGCCTCGCGCACTGCCTTCAGCAGCGCCGCCTCGAAGCGGATCTGTGTCGCGTCCCCGACGTTCGTCTCACGCC
>JAPLSF010000357.1 GCA_026398785.1 Pseudomonadota bacterium
CGACCGCCTGCTCACCACGCCGAATCCCGGCCGCAGCCACGACGAGCAGCTGTTCGAACGGCTCGGCATCGTGCCGGAGCAAGCCGCCGCCGTCGCTGGCTGAACGAGCGACGCGCCGATGTCGCGCGCCGACGAGAAGCTTGCGCAAAAGCTGGCGGAACAGGCTGCCGCCGGACGGTCACGCCGACGACGCACGGTCGACGCGCGTGAACCGGGTGGCGTTCGCGTCACCGTCGAAGGGCGCGAGTGCCTCGCCTCCGGCGCGCGATTTTCGCGTTACGCGCACGGCGACGTCGCGGCGCTGCGCAGCAGGCTGGCCTGGATCGGCGCGACGGCACGCACGCTGGTGATGACAGACGGCGTGTTCAGCATGGATGGCGACATTGCGCCGCTGCGTGACATCGCCGCCGCCAGCCAGGAGACAGGCGCACAACTGCTGGTCGACGATGCGCACGGATTCGGCGTGCTCGGCGCGACAGGGGCTGGCGCCGTTGAAGAAGCCGGCCTCGGTGTCGACGACGTGCCGGTCCTGATGTGCACGCTTGGCAAGGCAGTCGGCACATTCGGCGCGTTCGTCGCGGGCTCGCCGGTCCTGATCGAGAGCCTGCTGCAACGCGCACGCACCTACATCTACACGACGGCGCTGCCGCCGGCGGTGGCGGCCGCGACCCGTGAATCACTGCGCGTGATGCGCGATGAACCGTGGCGTCGCAGCCGCGTGCTCGAGCATGCCGCACGATTTCGTGCGGGACTTGCAGACCTGGGACTGCCGTCGCTGCCTTCGCGCACCCCGATCCAGCCCGTCCTGGTGGGTGATGAAGCGGCTGCCGTTTCTGCGAGCAGCGCACTGTTCGAGCAAGGTTTCTGGGTGCCGGCGATCCGGCCGCCGACAGTGCCCGTTGGCACTTCGCGCCTGCGCTTCACGTTCTCGGCCTCGCACACCGCGACGCAGGTCGAGCAGTTGCTCGCAGCGTTGCAAGCACTGTGTGCGAGTGGAGTGCTGAGGCCGGCGGCTTCGGCATGAGCGCCCCCTTGCACGTCGAAATCCGCGGTGACGGCCCCGACGTCGTGCTGCTGCACGGTTGGGCCTTGCACGGCGGCATGTGGGGCCCATGGATCGAGCAGCTTGCGCGTCGGGCGCGCCTGCATTGCATCGACCTGCCGGGGCACGGCCGCAGCGCGTGGCCCGCGGGTGCGTCGACACTGCGTGATCTCGCGCGCGCCGTCTCGCCGCACGTGCCGAACGGCGCGGCGGTACTGGGGTGGTCGCTGGGCGGCATGGTGGCGCTGGAACTGGCACGCTCGCGGCCCGGCGACCTGTCCGCGCTGGTGCTGATCGCGACCACCCCGTGTTTCCTTGCGCGCGAAGACTGGCCGGCGGGCATGAATCCCGGCGTGCTGGATGGTTTCGCCGCGGGCCTCGCCGGTGATTACCGTCGCACCCTGTCCAATTTCCTCGCGCTGCAAACCTGGGGCGACGAGAACGCGACGCAGGCACTGCGCTCGCTGCGCGCGAATTTGGATGCGCATGGCGAACCCGATCCGCAGGCTCTTGCCGCCGGACTCGAGATTCTTCGTACCGCGGACCTGCGCGAAGAGCTCGCCACCATCGCAATCCCGACACTGGTCATCGCCGGCGAGCACGATCGCATCACGCCAGTGGCGGCGGGACGTGAACTGGCGTCGCGGCTGCCGTCCGCCCGTTTCGTCGAGATGCCGAAGGCGGGGCACGCACCGTTCCTGTCGCACCCGGATACGGTGCGGCGCGAAGTCGAGCGCTTCCTCAACTTCCTTACTTCCCGGCCCGCGCCAGCGGGTGAAGCAAAGCAAGAGAATGAATTCGCGCTCGACGTCCGGCGCGTCCGCGAGTCGTTTTCACAGGCGGCCGTGACGTACGACGCGGCGGCCGTCCTGCAGGCGCAGGTGCGTGACGAACTGCTGCGCCGGCTCGACGTCCTGCGCATGGAGCC
>JAPLSF010000364.1 GCA_026398785.1 Pseudomonadota bacterium
ACGGATACGAATCGGGTAACTTGTCCGCGGTGTCGGTAGGCAGTGACGGCACGCTGGTCGGGGCGTTCACGAATGGCGTCAAGAAGGACTTGGCGACGCTGCAGATTGCTCTGTTCAACAACCCGGCCGCCTTGCAGAGCGCCGGCGGCGGAGACTACGTGGCCTCGGCCAACTCCGGCTCGGCCGTGGCCACCCAGGCCATGAGCACCGGCGCCGGCGTGATTCACGGCAGCGCTCTGGAGAAGTCGAACGCGGACGTGGCGACCGAATTCGTCAATATGATCGAGGCGCAGAACGGGTACCAGGCGAACGCCCGAACCATCCGCGTCGCCACGGAGATTCTTACCGAGTTGACGAACCTCATTCGATAGGAGTAGAGACGCAACCTTTGCGTCTGTGCAGACCACGGCATGGACGGCGTAGCGCACATCGTGTTGGGCCTGACGGCGATCGAGCGGTGGGGAGCCACCCGCCGGCTCGAGCCTCGCGCGGCGCCTCATCACTGGTTCGTGCTGGTCGGCTTCGTCGTGATGCTGGTGCTGTTCTCGCTGCTGATGGCGATCAGCTATCGGCGGCACCAGCAGGGCAAGAGCAAGGCACAGAAGCCGGAGACGTTCGCCGACAGCGCCGAGCGGCGGGGCCTCAGTGTCCGCGAGCGCCAGATTCTTCTGGCGATGGCCATGCGCAGCGGCCTGCCGCACGCCGCCGAGATCTTCCACGACATCGACGCGCTGAATCGCGGGATGACCCAGTTGCTGGCGGAGTGTGCGCAGACCCGGACCGCGCAAGAGATCGAGGATCTGAAAGCGGAGATCGCACGCATTCGACGGAAGCTGGGCTTTGACAAGGCGTCGGCGGGCCGGGGCGGCCCCGCGCAGGAGCAGGCCAGCAGCCGGGACATCCCCGTCGGCGCGGCTCTGGAGCTGACGGGCCGCAGCGCGGGCCGGGCGGTCACCCTGCGCGCCGAGGTGCTCCGGAATGACGAAATGGAGATGGCCGTTGCGCTGCCGGCGCCGCTGGACAGCAACGCCGGCGACTCCTGGCTCGCACGCTACTGTGCGGGTATGTCCGCGTGGGAGTTTCGCACCGCGACGGTGAGCTGTGCCGGCCAGACCCTGGTTCTCAGTCATAGCGGCGAGGTGCACTTCATCAATCGTCGGCGGTTTGAGCGCGTGGCGGTGCACGCGCCGGCGTTGCTGGCCCACCTGCCCTTCCTGCGAACCGATTCGGCCGGCGGGGAAGCGCCCGTGTTCGTGGAGAGCACGGTGACGGAATTGGCGGGCCTGGGGCTAAAGATCGAGACGACGTTGCAGGTGCAGGTGGACGACCAAATCTTAGTGGTGTTTCGGCTGACGGAGGGAACCGACGCTGCGCAGGCCGGGGCGCATACCGTGGCGGCGGCGGGGCGAGTCAAGCACGGCCGGGACATCGAGCGCGGGGTGGCAATCCCGGACGCGATCGACCGGGTATGGGAAGGGTCGTCCCAGCGCGATTTTCACGCGGTGGCGGCCGGACCCCTGTCGATCGCCGTCGAGCTGACGGGCCTGAACAACGAGGAAATCGAAGAGCTTGCGTCCATCACGAGCCGGCTGCTCTCCCGTGGGCGGGAGGGACGTGACACTATGGCCGTCGTGACACAAGAGTCGCCCGCCCCCGTGGCGACGGCAACCTAAGTGTTCCCCGCGGCCTCTGGAGTCGAACGTGGCCAATAGCATGTCCGAAATCGGTGCGAGTGTCGATGCCTTGGAAAAGGAATTCGACATTATTGCGCACAACATGGCCAACGT
>JAPLSF010000020.1 GCA_026398785.1 Pseudomonadota bacterium
GGCATCCTCAGCGTACGCATGAAAGATCCGACCGGTTATGGACGAATCGTGCGTGACCGGGCGGGCACGGTGGCGCGCATCGTCGAACACAAGGACGCGAACCAGAAAGAACGCGCGATCGACGAAGTGAACACCGGCCTGATGGCCGCCTCCGCCAAGCGACTGCGCGAGTGGCTGGCGCAGCTGCGCAACGACAACGCCCAGGGTGAGTACTACCTGACGGACGTGGTCGTGATGGCGGCGAAAGCGGGACTCAAGGTCAACGCCATCCTGGCGGACAGTGAAGACGAAGTGCTCGGCGTCAACGACAAGGTGCAGCTCGCCGAAGTCGAAGGTGTGTACCGCAAGCGCCGCGCCACGGAACTCATGCTGCAAGGCGTGACGCTGGTCGATCCCGCCCGCTTCGATGCGCGCGGTCCGGTCACCGTCGGTCGCGACGTGCACATCGACGTCAACGTGGTGTTCGAGGGCGTAGTGAAGCTCGGCCATCGCGTGCAGATCGGCCCGAACGTCGTGATCCGCGACAGCGAGATCGGCGACGACACCGTGGTGTTTCCCAGCTGCGTGATCGACCGCGCCAGCATCGGGCCCAACTGCAACATCGGCCCGTTCGCGCGTTTCCGGCCGAGTTCCAGCCTGGCCCCGGGCGTGCACATCGGAAATTTCGTCGAGGTGAAGAACAGCATCCTGGGTGCAGGCGCCAAGGCCAACCACCTGACGTACCTGGGTGATGCGACGGTCGGCGAGAGAGTGAACGTCGGCGCCGGCACCATCACGTGCAACTACGACGGCGTGAACAAGTGGCGCACGGAGATCGGCGCGGGCGCGTTCATCGGCTCGGGTGCGATGCTGGTGGCACCCGTGAAGATCGGTGCGGGTGCCACGATCGGCGCCGGCTCGACCATCACGAAAGACGCACCGGACGACAAGCTCACGCTCGAGCGCAGCAAACAGCTGACGCTCGATGGCTGGAAGCGCCCGGTGAAACAGCCCAAGGGCTGACCGCATGCTCGAAATCCGGCGCAGCGCGAGTGCTGGAATGGAGCGACCCACCGTCCCGTGCGCCGGCTGCTGGCTGCACGTCACGCAACCTACGGCGGCCGACCTGGCAACCGTGCGTGAGTTCGGTGTCCCTGCCGCGCTGCTCGACCACGTGTCGGATATCGATGAACGTCCGCGCGTCGCGCACGTCGGGGACTGCGTGCTGGTCGTGATGAATTATCCGCTGCGACGCGATGGAACCTCGGGACCGCCCTGGCGGACGCTGCCGCTCAGCGTGTTGCTCATCCCGCGGGGTATCGTCACCCTCAGCCCGGCCAGCACGTCGTTTCTGCAGCCGCTGCTCGACGGCCAGGTGCAGGGGCTGTCCACGGATCATGGAACTGAATTCGTCCTGCGCGTGTTCTGGCAGCTGGCAGACGCTTGTCTGCGGGGATTGCGTGAAATCAACGCGGGCGTAGAAGGCCTTGAAGGCGAACTGAAGCGCGCGATCATGAACGAGGAGGTGCTCGGCCTGCTCGACTTCCAGAAGAGCCTGACTTACTTCGCGACTGGCCTGAAGGCGAACGAACTGGTGCTGGAGCGCCTGCAACGCGTCCCGACCCTGCACTGGGCCGACCAGGACCAGGAACTGCTCGACGATGTGCGCGTCGAGCTGCGCCAGGCGATCGAGATGGTCGAGATTGCCGACCATGTGCTGAGCGACATGATGGATGCGTTTGCCTCGATCGTCTCCAATAACCTGAACTCCGTCATGAAGGTCCTGACGTCGGTCACGATCACCCTGGCGGTGCCTACCCTGATCGCCAGTGTCTATGGCATGAACGTCGGCCTGCCGGGAGCGCACAGCCCGCTGGCGTTCGCGGGGATCGTTGCGTTGAGCGTGGCCATCTGCGGCGGGTTGTTCTTCGTGTTCCGGCGCCGGAACTGGCTCTAGCGGAGGCTTGCCGGTTCCGCAGGTATGATCTCGGCACCCGAACTGCCCGGTGGCTGACATGCGCATTACCAGTTCCGTCCTCATGACCGCTCTCCTGCTGGCCTCTGGGAGGTTGCTGGCCGCCGACGTGTTGTTGATGAACGTCGTCGTCTACGACGGCACGGGCAGCGAGCCGCTGCGCGGTGACGTGCGCATCGAGGGCGAGCGGATCGTCGCCATCGCCCCGCACCTGGAACCGAAGAGCGGCGAGACGGTGCTCGACCAGCGCGGGCTCGCGCTTGCGCCCGGCTTCATCGACATGCACAGCCATGGCGACGGTGATCTCGTCGACGACCTCGACGCTGCGGCTGTCTCTCGGCAGGGCGTCACCACGATCCTCGTGGGGCAGGACGGCGATTCCAAGTTTCCGCTGCGCGATTACTTCGCCGGGCTAAGCACCAATCCGTCCGCGATCAACCTCGCGAGCATGGCGGGTCACGCGACGATTCGCGAGCAGGTGATGGGCAAGGACCTCTACCGCCCCTCCACGCCCGTGGAACTCGCGCAGATGAAGACGCTGCTCGCGCGGGAACTGACGGCCGGGGCGTTCGGCTTGTCGACCGGCCTCGAATATGAAGCGGCGCACTTCGCCACCACCGAGGAGGTCATCGAGCTGGCCAGGGTCGCGGCGGACGCCAAGGGCTTCTACATCAGCCACGTCCGCGACGAAGCGAGCCACACCTTCGACTCGTTCGACGAAGTGCTGCGCATCGGCCGCGAAGCGAAGCTGCCGGTGGAGATTACCCACATCAAGATGGGCTCGACCTCGGTCTGGCACCAGGCTGCAAAGCGCATGCCGGAGTACTTCGAGCGTGCGCAGCGGGAAGGCATCGAGCTTGCGGCGGACGTCTATCCCTACACTTTCTGGCACTCGACGATTCGCGTGATCGTGCCCGACCGTGACTTCTTCAATCCGCAGAAGGTCGAGCAGGCGCTTGCCGAGAATGGCGGCGCGCAGAACATCCGCATCGTGAATTACGGGCCCGAGGCAGCGCTCGCCGGCAAGACGCTTGCCGAGATTGCCGCACACTGGCAGGTGACGCCGGTCGAGGCCTACATGCGCATCGTCAAGGCCACGGGCGGCGCCGAGGGGCCCAACGAGCAGGACGTCAACGTGCTCGGCACCTCGATGAGCGAGGACGACGTGCGCTGGTTCATCGCGCATCCGCAGATCATGTTCTGCACCGACGGCGAGCTGCACGGCGCGCACCCGCGCGGTGCGGGTTCCTTTCCACGGATCCTCGGGCACTACGTGCGCGAGGAGAAACTGCTGCCGCTCGCACTGGCCATCCACAAGATGACCGGATTGCCTGCAGCCCAGCTGCGGCTGCAGGACCGCGGGCGTATCGCGGTGGGTTACGTCGCCGACCTCGTTCTGTTCGACCCGGCGACGGTGATCGACCGCTCCACGGTCGAGAATCCCGTGGCGCCGCCGCTCGGCATTCCGGCCGTCATGGTGAGCGGCGAATGGGTCGTCCGCGACGGTGCGGTGACCGGCAAGCGCCCGGGTCGCGTCCTGCGCAGCGCAGCGTTCAAGCCTTGAGCAGCTCGACCGACGACGTCCATCTGGCCCCGAGGCTGTGACGCACATGCTCGTCCTGCGCAAACCCTACCTGCTGTACCTTGGCGATGCCGTCCTGAAGTCAGACTGCAAGACAGCCTTTGGGCTGCGCGACTGGTGCGGCCAGGACGTGATCGGGGAGTGGTCGCATCCCGCGGCCAAGGTCAGCCTCGGCTTGCCGCGCCTGTCGCCGGCCGAGGCTGCGCGGCAGGGCGCGCGTTCGATCGTCGTCGGCATCGCGCCCACCGGCGGCGTGTTGCCGGACTATTGGCAGGACGATCTCGAAGCGGCGCTTTTGGCCGGACTTGACGCCGTGAGCGGCCTGCACACGCGACTGACGTCATTGCCGCGGCTGGCGCGCGCCGCAGAGAGATCCGGCGTGCGGCTGGTGGACGTGCGCAATCCGCCACGCGCATATCCGGTCGGCAGCGGACGCAAGCGCACCGGCCGGCGCGTGCTGACGGTCGGCACCGATTGCGCGCTCGGCAAGAAGTACACGGCGCTGGCGCTCACGCGCGCGCTGCAGTCACAAGGAGCGGCCGCGACGTTCCGCGCGACGGGACAGACCGGCATCATGATCGCGGGTAGCGGCATTCCGATGGATGCGCTGGTCGCGGACTTTCTCGCGGGCGCAGCGGAGGCGCTCTCGCCGGACAACGATCCTGCGCATTGGGACGTGATCGAAGGTCAGGGTTCATTGCTGCATCCCGCGTATGCGGCGGTGACGTTGGGCCTGCTGCACGGCTCCCAGCCGGATGCGATAGTGCTGTGCCACGCCCCCGACCGCGTGATGATCGAGGAGTACCCGGGCTATCCGATACCGCCGCTGCCGCAGGTGATCGAAGACTATCTGCGCGCCGGGCGGCTCACGAACCGGAGCATTCGCTGCGTCGGTGTGAGCATCAACTCCTCCACGCTCGACGATGACGCGTGGCGACGCTACCGCGCGCAACTTGAGCGGGAGCTGCTGCTGCCAGTCTGCGACCCGCTGCGCGGCGGAGTCGATGCCATTGCCGAGGCGCTGCTGGCCGCATGATCGAGGTCGCGACCGAAGTCGAACGCTGGGAACTGATCGAGCCGTTCGTCACGGCGCGTGATGCGAACACGCACGTGCCGGTGCTGGTCGTGCGGCTGACAGGTCCCGGCGGACACCGGGGATGGGCAGAGGCCGCGGGCGTCGATTACGACGGGGAGACTCCCGCATCGATGGCGGCGCAGATCGAAGCCGTGCGTGACGCGCTGCACGACCGACTGACGGGCACGGAACTGCTCGACCTCCTGCCGGCCGGAGGCGCGCGCAACGCACTCGATTGCGCGCTGTGGGACCTGCGCGCGAAGGAAGCGGGCAGTCCTGCATGGCAGCTCGCCGGCCTGCCTGCGCCGCAGCCGGTGACCACGGCCTTCACCATCGGTCTTGGCGACGAGGCCGACACGCGCCGCAAGGCACTGCAGGCGCGGGACTATCCGCTGCTAAAGCTCAAGGTCGATGCCGAACGCCAC
>JAPLSF010000321.1 GCA_026398785.1 Pseudomonadota bacterium
GGATGACTTCGTCGATCACACCGTCGTCGATGAGAGGCTGCAGCGCAGGAGGGGTTTTCATTGGCGCGGGCATCATACCGGGGACGGGCCCGCCACGTATTGGGAACAGCCCGTGTGCCGTTGAATTGCGGCGCCCGGTCCTGCATCTGCTCGACGCGTGGATCGACGCCGCCGCAGAGTGCGAGCGCCAGTTGCTCAGGTGCTCGAGGCCTGGAAGATGCTCTCGATTGCGCGGTCAAGCGCGGCGTTGAACTCAGCGTCGGATTGCTGCGCTGTCAGCCCTTCGGTCAACGCCCGGGAGAAGCTGGCGACCATGTTGTGCTGGCGAGCCAGGCGCGCGTTGGCTTCGTCGCGCGAGTAACCGCCGGACAGTGCCACGACTCGCAACACGCGCGGATGGGCTATGCACTCGGCGTAGAGATTGTCCGTGTTCGGCAGCGTGAGCTTCAGCATCACCTGCTGGCCTTCCGGCAGCGACCCGAGGCTGGCGATGACTGCTGCCTTGAGCAGGTCCTCGGCCGCGGCCTTGTCCGGACACTTGATGTCGACCTCGGGTTCGATGATCGGCACGAGACCCGCGGCGATGATCTGCCGGGCGATTTTGAATTGCTGGTCCACGACCGCGCGGATGCCCGCCGGGTTCGCCTGCTTGATCACCGAGCGCATCTTGGTGCCGAAGATGCCTTTGGCCCTGGCCCGTGCCAACAGCTGGTCTAGCTCCGGCATTGGCTTCATCAGCTGCACGCCGTTTGCTTCCGCTTCGAGACCCTTGTCGACTTTCAGGATCGGGACGACTTGCTTGACCTCCCAGAGATACTGCGCCGTCGGCCGACCCAGGATGTCGCGCTCCATGGTGTCCTCGAACAGGATGGCTCCCAGGATCCGGTCGCCGTTGAAGCTGGGGCTCGTGATGATGCGCACGCGCATGGCGTGGACGAGATCCATCATCGCCGCGTCGCCGGACCAGGCACTCTCCGGGATGCCATACAGCTTCAGCGCCTTCGGGGTGCTGCCACCGCTCTGGTCCAGCGCGGCAACGAAGCCTGGCTGCGTGCGGAACTTCGCTTTCTGCTGTTCGAAAATGCTCATCGGGGACCTCACGTAAGCGCTGCGCTGCAGACGTATATTAGACGCAGTGAAGCTTCTGCGCCAACGCACAAACCCCCGCGTCAGGCCGACTCGCGCGCGGACGTGGCTGGGGCGACTGGTGAAGACACCGACGCGGGCGGGCGCTGCGACGTGGGACCAGCCGAGCGGCGCTCATACAAATGGGCAACTGCGCGCGCAAGCAGCGTGTCAGCGTCGAGCAGACGCCCCCGCGGGGCCGTCGTGAAACCAACACTGCAAGTCAGATCGTGACCCTGCGTCAGGAGCCAGTCGGTCAACGAATGAGCGAGCTTGTCGGCGACACCTGCCGCGGCCGAGCTGTCAGTCCCACGAAGCAACAGCGCGAACTCATCGTCGGCGAGTCGCGCCACGGTGTCGATGCGCCGGGCCGAGAGCCGGACGGCCTCGCAGAACCCGAGTTGAACCGTTCTCGCATGTTCCCGTCCATGCTCGGCCACCAGCCGCGGCAAGGCGTTCAGGCTGATGCAGATGACGCTGGTCTCGCCACCGAGGCGTTCGGTCCGGACCAGCTCTTCAGCGAGCGCCTGGATCAGGCCGTGCCGGGTCGCGAGACCGGTGGCGGCGTCCGTGGTATCCAGCCTGGCGAGCCGGCGCTGCTGTGCTCGCAACTCGCACACCAGCCATGCCGGCAGCGCGAAGAGGACCGCATGCGCAACGAAATTCCAGGACAGGATACCGATGTCGGTGGTGACGCGGGTCGCGAACTCGGCGACTGACGCCACGACGGTCGCGCCAACCGCAGCGATCAGTCCATCACGCCGGCCGCAATACCAGGCAAGGGCGAGGACCGCGGGCAGGTAGAAAGGCTCGGCTCGCAACGCACCGCCTGTTGCGGCATCAACAACGCCACAACCGCCGATCCAGCAGGCTGCAAAGGCAAGCGGATAGCGAGGTGGTTCCTGCACGAGATCAACTGAGCTACGACTGCGCAAGAACTCCTCCGGGTCGGCCACGCCTTACGCTTATGCGAAAAGTATGTCCGCATGATAACGGCCGGCGCACCGCCGGGCGCACACGGTGAAAAGCTGCGGACTGCATCACACATTCGCGCACCGACGCACGTAGAGGTTGTCTCGGTTGGCGAGCCGAGTTTAAGTACGACCATCTCATACGCGGGTGATTGCGTGGCTTTCATTATCGTCGCTGCAGGTCCGTTGACAGCCTGCCGGATGCGGACGGTAGGAGCCGGTCGGGTGCTTGCCTGCGTCCTGGCGATTGTGATCGTGCTGGTGAGTGGCTGCATCGCTCTCGGCTACAGCATGGCGCAGGCCAACGTGAGCGAGACGGCCTCGTTGACGACTGTCGACGTAGGCGACTCGCTCGACATGAAGCGCCCCGAAGGCCTCGTGGTCGTCGATCGCATTGGCGACCTGTCAGGCAGGCTGATCCGCCTGGAGATCGAGGCAGCGGAGCTGGCCAGGCGACTCGGCATCGCACCGTCGAA
>JAPLSF010000165.1 GCA_026398785.1 Pseudomonadota bacterium
GGACAGGCCGGCATCAAGGAATTCCATGGCGGCGTCGATCCGGCCGGCAAGGCGGAAATGTTGCAGCAGCTGCGGGCCGAAGGCCGCGTAGTGGCCATGGCAGGCGACGGCATCAATGATGCGCCGGCACTCGCGGTTGCCGACGCCGGCATCGCGATGGGCGCCGGTACGGACGTGGCCAAGCAGACGGCAGGCGTCGTGCTGGTGAGCAACGACCTGCGGGGCCTGGTACGCGCGTTCCGGCTCAGCGGCAAGACCATGAACAACGTGCGCCAGAACCTCTGGTTCGCGTTCGGCTACAACGCCCTCGGTGTGCCGCTTGCGGCCGGTGTGCTGTACCCGGTCTTTGGCTGGTTGCTGTCACCCTGGATCGCCGCGGCGGCGATGTCGTTGAGTTCGGTCAGCGTCATTTCGAACGCGCTGCGGCTGCGCCGGACCAGGCTCGACTGACGGTCGTTTGTTACCATCGAAGCATGAGCAAGTCCCTGGATTCCAACCCGCGCCGAGACGGCTACCGCATGCCCGGCGAGTTCGAGCCGCACGCGGGTTGCTGGCTGCTGTGGCCCGAGCGTCCCGACAACTGGCGGCTCGGCGCCAAACCCGCGCAACAGTCGTTCGTGCAGCTCGCGACTGCCGTTGCGGGCAGCGAACCCGTGACCGTCGGCGTCTCTGCGTCGCAGTACGCGAATGCACGGCGCTTGCTGCCGTCGCAGGTGCGCGTCGTCGAACTCTCGAGCAACGATGCGTGGATGCGCGACGTCGGACCGACGTTCGTCGTCAACGATCGCGGCGGCATCCGCGGCATCGACTGGCAGTTCAACGCGTGGGGCGGCCTGCAGGGCGGCCTCTATTTCCCCTGGGACCGTGACGACGCGGTGGCGCAGAAGGTCACCGAGATCGAAGGCTGCGATCGCTACCGGGCGCCGTTCATCCTGGAAGGCGGCTCGATCCACGTGGACGGGCAGGGCACGGTGATCACGACCGAGGAATGCCTGCTCAATCCCAATCGCAACCCGGGTTTCAGCCGCGCGCAGATCGAGACGCAGCTCAAGCGTTACCTGAACGTCGAAGCCGTCATCTGGCTTGGCAAAGGCGTGCTGCACGACGAGACGGACGGCCATGTCGACAACCTGTGCGCCTACGTGCGGCCCGCCGAGGTCGTGCTGACGTGGACGAGCGACCGCAACGATCCGCAGTACGAGATTTCGCGCGCGGCATACGAGCGCCTGGCGGACGCCCGTGACGCACGCGGCCGTCGCTTCAAGGTGCACAAGCTGCAGCAGCCGGGCCCGTTGCGCATGACGGCGGAGGAGGCCGCAGGCGTCGACGTCGCCGAAGGCTCGCAACCGCGCGCTGCGGGCAGCCGCATGGCGGCTTCCTACGTCAATTTCTACATCGGCAATCGCCGCATCGTCGCGCCGTTGCTCGACCCGCGCCGCGACCGGGACGCCTTGCGCAAGCTGCAGGACCTCTTTCCCAAGCGCGAGGTCGTCGGTGTGCCCGGGCGCGAGATCCTGCTCGGCGGGGGTAACATCCACTGCGTCACGCAGCAGGTGCCGCTGGCCCGGGATCGTCGCCGCTGAGGCGCGCCATGGCCACCAGACGCAGGCTGCACGAGGCGCTGAGCGGACGCCGCCTGACGCGGCTCGAGTACGAGCAGGCACTACCCAGGCTGCAGGACGCGCTGCTCGATGCGCAGTTCACGTTGCGGCAGTCGTGCAGGCACGCGGTCGTCATGATCGTGACGGGCATTCCCGCGGCGGGCCGCAGCGAAGTCGTCAACGAATTGCTGGGCTGGCTCGATCCGAAGCTCGCCACCGTCTATGGCTTTCACGCGCCGAACGACGTCGAACGCGAACGGCCGACCCTCTGGCGCTACTGGCGGCTCATGCCGCCGAAAGGCCGGATCGCCATCCTGCACGGCGGCTGGTACCAGGATCTGCTGCTCGGGGCCGCGGGCCGCGGCGCGAAAACGGCGTCGAGCCCTGCACAGCTGCGTCGTGGCGTCGAGCGCGTGCGGCAGCTCGAGCAGATGCTGGTGCGAAATGGCGTGGTGTTGTGCAAGGTGCATCTGCACGTCGCGCCCGACACGCAGAAGAAGCGACTCGCCAAACTGCAGGCGAACAAGACCACGCGCTGGCGCGTGACGCAGGAGGATCGTTGGCTGGCGCGCCACTACGGGCCGGTCGAACGGGCTTTTGAACGCACGCTGGCCGCCACCGATCAGCCCCTCGCGCCGTGGCGTATCGTGGACGGCACAGACAGCCAGCATCGTGCGCTCGAAGTGGGGGGGCAGCTGCTGGCGGCGATCCAGCACGCGGACGACGCGGTCCCGCGCAACAGGAATGCACCGAAGGGCGCCGTGGTGACTGCTGCCATCCGTGCTCGATTCGCGACCGGGCCTGCCGGTGAAGCGCCGAGCGACGACGAATACGACGCGGAACTCGAGCGGCTGCAGGGCAGGCTGGCGTTGCTGTCGCGGCGCAAGCGTTTCGAAAAGCACGCGGTCGTCGCTGCATTCGAAGGCATGGACGCTGCCGGCAAGGGCGGCGCGATCCGTCATGTCACCGCCGCGCTCGACGCACGTCAGTTCCGTGTCGTGCCAATCTCGGCGCCGACACCCGAAGAACTCGCGCGGCCTTACCTCTGGCGCTTCTGGTTCCAGCTGCCGCCCCGGGGCAACTACACCTTCTTCGATCGCAGCTGGTACGGACGCGTGCTGGTCGAGCGGGTGCGGGGTTTCGCGCAGGCGCCCGATTGGCAGCGCGCGTATGACGAAATCAACGAGTTCGAGCGCCAGCTCACCGAGCACCGCGTCATCGTCGCGAAGTTCTGGCTGGCGGTGAGCCGCGCGGAGCAACTCGAGCGTTTTGCCGAGCGCGATCGCAATCCGCTCAAGCGCTTCAAGGTCGACCCCGAGGACTGGACCAATCGCAAACATTGGGCCGCGTACCAGCGCGCTGCGCAGGACATGCTGGCGCGCACGGATACGCAGCATGCGCCCTGGACGATCGTGCCCGCCGACGACAAGCGCAGCGCGCGCCTCGCGGTGCTGCGCGCGCTCGGTGACCGCATCGAAGCCGCGCTCGGCTGACGGCGCAACGACACACTGTTGGAGACTGCCTTGCCGCACATTGCCCTGGTGACCGCGCGCGCCGCGCTTGCCATCGACCCGGACCTGCCGCCGCTGGTGGAGGCGCTGCAACGCGCCGGCGCCAGCGTATCCACGCCCTGCTGGGACGACAGTGCCGTCGACTGGTCCAGGTTCGACCTCGCGGTGCTGCGTTCCACGTGGGACTACGTCGAACGCATAGCCGAGTTCCGCGCCTGGGCGCGCCGCTGCGCCGCCCAGACGCGGCTGTTCAATCCGCCGGCGCTGCTCGAATGGAACACTGACAAGCACTACCTGCAGCACCTGCAGCGCGCCGGCGTGGCGGTCGTGCCGACCCGCTACGTCGAGCCGGGCGCTGATCCAGGGCGGGAGTTGCGGCAGTTCCTGGCCGGCGGTCCGGACTCGCTCTCGGCCGGTCGCCACTGCGACTTCGACCAGTTCGTGGTGAAGCCGTCTATCGGTGCGGGTTCGCGCGATGCTGCGCGCTATCGGCGATCGGACGCAGACGCGGCACTGGCGCACCTGTCGCGACTGGTCGCAGCGGAAGGCCGCAGCGCCATGCTGCAGCCGTACCTGGCCAGCGTGGAGACGTCGGGCGAGACCGCGCTCATCTACTACGACGGAGTGCCGAGTCATGCGTTTCGCAAGGGACCGCTGCTGCGGCTCGATGCGGGACTGGTCGAAGGGCTGTTCGCGCCAGAAGAAATCAGCGCTCGCGAAGCGGCGGACGACGAGCGGCTGCTGGCGGCCGCGGCCCACGCCGCAATCCCGTTCGAGCCACCGCTCTACGCACGGCTCGACATGATCCGCGACGGGTGGGGCGCGCCGGTCATCCTCGAACTCGAGATGACCGAGCCTTCGATGTTCTTTGCGTATGCGCCGGGCAGTGCCGACCGATTCGCCGCGCTGTTGATCGCCCGCAGCGGAGGCTAGAACCAGCCCGAGACGAACAGGCGAAACACGTCGGCATCGAAGCCGTAGAGTTCTTCGGTGCCCGGTGCGCCACCGGCTGTGATGTCACGGAAGTCGTCGTACTGGTAGTTGATGCGATCGTAGAACAGGTTCACGGTCGATCGGCGCAGGCGGTCCCAGCCGAGCGAGGGCAGTTCGTAAGTCGCTCCCAGGCTGAACATGTGGCTGGTGAACGTGCTGAGCTCCTTGTCGCGCGCTAGGAAATTCTGCGCATCGGAACGCGGGAACAGGTCGGAATAGAAGTCTGCCGCCGACTGGTCATACCAGCGGTAGCCGGCCTCGAAGATCCAGCGCTTGCCCCAGGGATGCGTGTAGCCGAGCGAGACAGTGTTGGCGTCGATGCCCCACGTGTCGGTGTAGTAGCGGTACTCGCCGTGCACGGAGGCGCGGTATGGCAGGTAGTACCGTGCGTTGAGCGCTACCGAATTGCTCGTGCGTGTCTGCGGATACAGCTCTGGCTGGTACGAGAAGCCACGGGCGCTCGTATCGTCGAGGTAGCGCACCGAGCGGTAGGGGTTGTTGAGGAAGCCCTCGTCGGTGATCACCTCGTAATTGAGACCGGCCATGAGACGCGATGTCACGATCTGCTGCAGGCTGAAACGGTAGTTGCGGCGGTCGACGGTCTCTTCGAACGCGTCGTCGCCGTTCTTTCGCACTTCGTCCCAACCCTGGCTGAACCCGAACGACACGGTCGTGAGGTCGCCGAAGATGTCCTGGCTGACGTCGAAGCTCGCCGTGTTGGCCGTGTAGTCGCTCTCATCGCTCAGCGTGTAGCTCACGCTGTACTGGGTCTTGCCCTGCAATACGTCGAACGCGAGGCTGCCCTGTGTGCGCTCTTCCTTGTACGGGCTGGCGGTCGTCATCACGTCGATCGACGCGCTCGACACCATGTCCATGTAGTAGTTGGCCGAGACCGAGTACTTTTCGGCGAATTTCTTGCGCAGCAGCACCGAAGGGCCGTCGATGGTGACACCACCACCGTCGTAACGGTGGTAGAGCACGTCGGCCCGGTCGTCCGGCAGCACGGCGGCGTGCACCGCGCCGCTCGCCACCAGCGCGAGGCTGGCGAGTGCGAGGAGTCGGGTCATGCTGCGCGAAACCATCCGGTGTTGCCTCAGTTGCAGCCGCAGCCGCCGCCGTGGCTGCCGGTGGCGCCGCGCGCACCTTCGCGCGCTTCGAATACGTGGTTGAGGTAAGAGCCGGATACGGGGTCACGCTCCGCCGACATGACGACGTCGGCGAAGTACTGGCGTTCATACGGTTTTACCCACGGTTCGACGCTGGCGCAGCCGGTAGCGCCGGCGGCGGAGCACAACAACAGCGCGAGACAGATCGATTTGCGCATGGTCATTCCTTTACCAGGCTGCGGATCATGTCGGCGTACTTGGCTTCGTCGCCCGCTTTGTAGCCGCGATGGATATAGCGCACCTGGCCCTTGCGGTCGACGAAGACCGTGCTCGGCATGCCTTCGACGCCGAAGCGTCCCGCCACGGCGCTGTCCGTGTCGAACAGGATCGGGAACGTGATCGGCATCCCCTTGAGCCAGGTGACCGCCGCCGCGCTGTCGGGTTCGACATTCACGGCGAGCAGCGTGAAGCCCAGTGGCTCGTACTTGGACTGCAACTGCGCGAACAGCGGCATCTCCTGCCGGCACGGCCCGCACCATGTCGCCCAGAAGTTGATCATCACGACCTGGCCCTTGAGGTCGGCGAGACTGAGGTTGCCGCCGTCCCGAGCCGCGAGCGTGAAGTCCGGTGCTGGCGATCCCGGACTTGCCGCACCCATGGCGAGGGCGGGCATCCCGAGCGCGAGACAGGATGTGAACAGCAATCGACGCGTGATTCCCATGGTCGGATCCTCAAAAGAACGCTGTTATGCCGATGCCGACCTGTAGATTCTGCGTCAGCTTGTCCTTGCCGAGCAGGTCGCTCTGGAACATGTGATCGCGCACGTCGAGGTGCACGGCGATCCAGTCGTTGGCGAGCACGCGCAGGCCCGCGCCGAGCGCCACCGTGAAGTGGTCGTCGCCCGCGAAAGTCGTGCTGCCGGCGCCGAGCGTGAAGTAACGGCGCTCGGCATGGCGCGCTTGCCGCCGAAGAATACTTCGCCCGGCAGTGCGTTCCAGCCGAGGGCAAGGTCGTAGTAGGTGAACTGCCGCTCGCTGTCGGTCAGCAGTTCCGCGGAACCGCTCAGTTCCTCGTAGCTCGTCTTGCCGGCCTTGGACGAACCCACGGTCGCTTCCGCGAACAGGTCCTCCGTGAAGTGGTACGCGATCCGCGCTCCGTACAGCAGGCTGGAGCCGAAATCCTCGATGCTGATCGTGCCGACGAAGGCCCCGGCCTCGAAGTTCTCGGTGTCGATCGCAGCCGGCTCGACGTCACGCCGCTTGACAGCGGGCTCGACGACCTGCGGCTGCTGGGTCGGCAATGCCGCAGGCTCGCCGGCCGCTTGCGCGGCAGCAGTGTCCGGCAGCGACGCGACCGTCGCCAGTGCCGTCAGAAGAAGTAGGTGAAGCCCACGGTCCATTCGTCTATCTCCTCGTTCTCGTCGCGGCTGGTGAACACGACGTAGCCGCGGTACTCGGCCTGCAGCAGGAAGCGGTTCGTCAGGAAGCCCCGCAGGCCGAGCGCGGCGTAGGCGGTTGAGTCGGTGCGGTCTTCGGTCTGCACCAGGGTCGCCTTGGGCGAGATGCTGAGCACGCCGCCGCCGATGCCGACGAATGGCGAAACGCGCCACGCCGGCATGAAGACGTGGGCGATGCCGGCGGTGCCGAGCCAGCCGTTTGAGAAGCTGCCGAGCAAGTGGTTCACGTCGGCCCGCACCAGCAGGTTCGAATTGAGCGCGTAGGCGCCGTTGACCGAGATGACGTTGGCGCCGCCGAAGTCACCGGTCGCAAGGCCGACTTCCCACCGGTGTTCGGTGCGTGCTTCGGGAACCGGCCCGGCCAGCCGCACCGCGCCGCCACCCGGGGTCAGCGTGCGCTCGAGCTGGGAGCGGTGCACCCAGCCTTCGCGGCCAGCGGCGGTGCGCACCTTGATCCAGTCCGTGCGCTGGCGCAGCAGCTGGATCGAAGCGTCCCGCTCGACGGAATAGGTGGCCGGAAAGCCACGGCCGGGGCCGCTGCGCATGTCGGCGTAGGCGTCTTGCACGACCACCGTCGCCGGCTTCTTCCCGGCGCGCGCGTCCGCCGCATGGCACGCGCCGAAGAGCGCGAGGCAGCAGGCGAGCAGTGGTCGAAAGACGAGTCGGTTCAATTCAGCGGTGCCGCAAATGGGTCGTTGAAGTATTGGGCACCGATGTCGGTCCATTCTGAGACGAGTTTCAACTCTACGGGCGTCAGTCGACCCGCGTGAGTGCCGCCAGGGGCGAACAATGAGAAGAACGTCACAGAGGCGCTGGCGCTGCCGGCACGCAGCGCAGGTGCGACCGGTACGGTCGAGAACTGCGGCAGGCCCGTCACCGGATCGATACCCGTCTGCACGAGACGATCCTGCAGCGCGCCGTTGACGACTTCCTGTTCGGCGTCCGTGGCCAGCAGTTCACGGTAGGCGTGGAACTGCGTCGGCACGTCTGCGGACGGCCCGTCCGTCAGTTCGAGCTGCGCTGCCGGAATTCGGGTCGTGCCGTCGGCGGCGCGCGCCGAATGGCATGCGACGCAGGTGTCGTCCTTGAGCACGGTGCCGTCTGCGGCCAGCGTCACCCGCGGCTTGCTCCAGAGCGGGTGGATGTGTCGCTCGTAGTGAATCGTGATGCGGCAACCCGCACGCCACCCCGTCACGCAATCTGCCGTGGTCGGTGCAGGCGTAGTGAGATCCGCGTAGTCGTAGGCGAACGGGGCGTCCGGAGCGCGCCCCGCAGCGACCGGATCGGTCCATACGTCAGTGAATCGAATGGACGTGCTCGGCGTCAGATCCGCGCAGTCCGTCTGGCAACTGATGCGCGCGCGAACCTGGGCCATCGTTTCGCCGAAGTCGGCGAAGAATGCCGGGTTGGTGTTCGGGAACGGGACGCCAGTGCTGGATGCGCCAGGATTGGCCGGGGCGAAGAGGTTGCTGCGACCGTGCGAGTCCGCGCGCGCGGCGTCGTGGCAGCCGTTGCACTGCAGCTCCTGCCCAGGCCGCACCTGCAGCCAGTAGTCGTGTCGCGGACCGATGCGACGTCCGTTGGCGTCGAGCACCGTGAGCGTGAAGGCGACGTCCGCCGGCACCTTGACGCGGACCGAGCCGTCGGGTTCGACCGGCGCATAACCGAGAATCTCGCGCATGCCGAACGCCCGTGTCACGCCGAAGGCGCTAGCGTCGAAGTCGCGGACCTCCTCGTCCGGCTGGCTCACGGCCTTCTCGATGCGCAGGAATCGCACCGGGCGGGCCGCGGCTGTCGTGAGCGCCGGGTCGCGCAGCACCGGGATGCCGCCGAATGTGGTGTCGACGCCGAAGGCGGTGTCGGCACCCGCAATGTCGTAGACGCTGCGGACGTCGATGATGCCTACGCCCTCGGACTCGAGTTCCGCCGCGTAGTCCACGCCAGCTACCCGGTCGAGCAGTACAGGCGGCAGCGCCAATGACTGCAATGCGACGACCTCACTGTAGACCGTGCCCTCGACCGGGCTCGTGACCGGCAACTGCGTGCGGCTCGCAGGATCGTAGATCCAGACGCCGTAGAGTGGCGGCGCGAGCGTCACGGCCGTCGCCGCGAGGCGCTCCGGCGTGCATGGCACGATCTTCGTGTTCTCGAGCAGCCGGCACTGTGTCCATGTGAGGAGCAGCCGGCCTGTGCCGTCGCGCATCGGGAACCCCGCGAGGTAGCGGCCGCCCGGCGAGGGACCATCGATCGTGCGGATGTCGTTGATCGTCGCCGGTACCTGGGCGGGGCCGGTCAGCACGCCGCGGTTCGGCAGGGTCGGCTGGGCATCCTCGACGTAGTTGGCGACGTCGATCATCAGCAGCTGGCCGCCGAGCTCGGGCGCCTCGAACGGTTGCACGCGGACGAGCAGCCGGCCGTCGGCCATGGGCCTCGGGTCGAAGAAGTGGACCTCGCTGTCGTCCGTCCCGGTCGCGTGGCTGTGCGCGCCGTACAGCAGTTCGAGCCCCGTGCCGTCCGGGCGCATCGCGTAGAGGCTGATCTCGTCATGGCCTGGCGCACGATCCCAGCGGCTGAAGACGACGCGGCCGTCGTCGAGCACGGCCGGATCGAGGTCGTGGCTCTGGTTGAACGATACCTGCCGGATGCCCGAGCCGTCCGCATTCATCACGTGCAGCACGAAGGCGTGCTCATTGTCGCTCTCGTCCTGCGCTTCGAACTGCGGCTTGCCTTCGTCGAGCAGGATCGCCTTGGACTGCCGTTGCCGGGTCGACGAAAAAACGATGCGGCCGTCGGGCAGGTAATGCGGCGCAACGTCCTGGCCGTCCTCCGCAGTCGTGTCCGATGCGATCACGCGGCGCAGCTGCTGCAGGTCGAGGTCGTATTCCCAGATGTTCCAGGTCGGCTGGTCTTCTGGCGCCGCGCCGACGATGTTCGGTTCATGCAGAGCAAACACGAGTTTGCGCCCGTTGTACGACGGCTCGACGTCACGAACGTCGCCCTTGCCCTTGGTGATTTCAGCCGTGAGGTTGCGTTCGGCCGAGGTGGGCGATGCCCGGTCCCGCAGGTAAAGATCTGCGCCAGGCTGGAACGGCAGCAGCTCGCGCGCATCGGGTGACAGCGCGGTATCCGCAGGCACAGGTCGCTTCACGTAGGCGATCGGAAAATCCAGGACGACCGGATCGGGCGACTGCCCGCCGCTCGGGCTCGCGCCGCCGCCGCCATCGCTGCTCGTACACGCGGCCAACGCCGCGCCAACCAGCAACAGAGACGTGAATTTCCAGTAGTGCAGGCGTCGTCCGCCGGCCACGGTTGAATGTGCTGCCATAGTCTTTCCTCACGGCGAAACCCGGCGTCTTGCCGCCGCGAGGCTGTTTTCTCGCACAAATCGTCTGCCAGGGTGACGTTGGAGCACCGGTTGTGTGAGTCGCATCGCATAAACGCGAACAGCGCTTTGAGGCGAGGGGCGACAGGGCACAGATTCCGTCGCCACGGCAGTCAACCATTGCCGATATGGAGGGGCGGATGCCGCACAACTGCAAGCCGAGCACTCGATTCGCACGCGCCTGGCGCAGCGTATTCGTCTGCCTTTGCCTCACGGGAACCGCGCTGCTGCCTGCCGTCGTGCAGGCCGACGCCCGCTCGCAGGCCAAGCGCATGCACGATCGACTGGCGGGCGTGCCGCCGACCGAAGCGGTGCTCGCGTCGATGGCGAGCGACATCGCGGCCGGACGCACCACGGAGGCTGCCAATACGGCCATGCAGCACCGCGCGTTTTACGACGTGACGCTCAAGAACTTCGCGATGCCGTGGACCAATCGCGACCAGACGGTGTTCGCACCGCTCAACGACTACGTGGCGACGGTGATCGGCATGGTCCGCGACGACGTTGCGTTCGACCGCGTGCTCTATGACGACATCCTGTACGTCGGCCGCAGCGGCCTCGGCGTGCCGGGCTACTCGCCGTCAGGCAACGACCATTACGAGGCGCTGGAAACGCAGGGCCTGAGCCTCAAGGACAACCTGGTCGCCACGACCCAGTCGGCGGCCAACGGCATCCCCGCCGAAGCGACTGCGGGCGTGCTGACCTCGCGTGCCGCCGCCCAGGCTTTCTTCGTCGCCGGCACCAACCGCGCGATGTTCCGCTACACGCTGATGAACCACCTGTGCACCGACCTCGAGCAGGTGCAGGACCCGACCCGGCCGCCGGACCGCATCCGCCAGGACGTGAGCCGCAGCCCCGGCGGCGACAGCCGCCTGTTCCTCAACAACTGCATCGCCTGCCACTCGGGCATGGACCCGATGGCGCAGGCGTTCGCGTACTACGACTACGACGAGACCGCCGGACGCATGCTCTACACGGCAGGCGTCGTGCGGCCGAAGTACTTCAACAACAAGGACACGTTCCCGGCGGGCTTCTCCACGCCCGACGACAACTGGGACAACTACTGGCGCAAGGGCCGCAACTCGCTGCTCGGCTGGGACGGCTCGCTGCCGGGCAAGGGTACCGGCGCCAAGTCGCTCGGCCGCGAGCTTGCGCACAGCGATGCATTCGCCTCCTGCCAGGTGCAGAAGGTGTTCAAGAATGTGTGTTTCCGCGCGCCGAGCGACGCGCAGGACCGCGCCCAGGTGCAGGCGATGACCGCCAGCTTCAGGTCCAACGGCTATCGGCTGAAGCAGGTCTTCGCCGAGGCTGCCACCTATTGCATGGGCGACTGAGGGACAGCACATGAAACTCAAGAACCCGCGACTGACTTCGATCCGCGCGCTCGCCGTCGCAATGTGCGCGCTTGCCCTGGGCGCCTGCGGCGGCGGCGCCAAGACCACCGAGAACCCGATCACCTCCGGCGGCTCCGCGCCGACGTATTCCGGGCCGGCACCGGCCACGGCCGACGTACAGGCGTTCAAGATCAACGTCTGGGACAACCTCAAGGCCGGCAACCGTTGCGGCCAGTGCCACGTCTCTGGCGGGCAGGCGCCGCAGTTCGTGCGCCAGGACGACGTGAATCTCGCCTATTCGGCTGTGAACCCGATCGTCAACCTCGCCTCGCCGCGTGACTCGCGGATGGTGCAGAAGGTGGCGGGCGGCCACAACTGCTGGCTCGCGAGCAACGATGCCTGCGCGGACATCCTCACCACCTGGATTTCGGCGTGGGCCGGCGCGACTGCCGGCGGCGGCGTGCAGGGAGTCGCGCTCAAGGCACCCGTGATCAAGGACCCGGGAGCCAGCAAGAGCTTCCCGTCGTCGCCGGCGTTGTTCGCCGCCACCGTTCATCCGGTGCTCGAGGAGTACTGCTCGCGCTGTCACACCTCGACTGCCGCGGCGTCGCAGTCCCCGTTCTTCGCGTCCCACGACGTCGATGAAGCCTATGCGGGTGCGAAGGTCAAGATGAATCTCGACCAGCCCGCAATGTCGCGACTCGTGCTGCGGCTGCGCACGGAATTCCACAACTGCTGGAGCGACTGCGCGGCCAATGCGAACGAGATGGAGGCCGCTATCAAGGCCTTCGCCGACCAGGTTCCGGTCACGCAAGTGGAGTCTTCGCTGGTCTTTTCGAAGGCGTTGCGCCTGCCGGACGGCATCGTCGCGAGCGGTGGCAATCGCTACACGGCGAACATGATCGGCCTCTGGGAGTTCAAGACGGGTCGCGGCTCGGTCGCGTACGACACGAGCGGCGTGGAGCCGGCGCTGAACCTGAACATTTCCGGCGACGTCAGCTGGGTCGGCGGCTGGGGCATCAACGTGCGCGACGGCAAGGCGCAGGGCTCGACCACTGCGAGCCGCAAGCTGAGCGACCTGATCAAGGCCACCGGCGAATACTCGATCGAAGCGTGGGTGGCACCGGGCAACGTGGCGCAGGAAGACTCCCGCATCGTGTCGTACTCGGGCGGCACCACCACGCGCAACTTCATGCTCGGCCAGACCCTGTACAGCTACGACTTCTACAACCGTGCGACCGGCACCAACACGGCCGGCGATCCGAAGCTGACGACGTCCGCGGCGGACGAGGACCTGCAGGCGACGCTACAGCACGTGGTTGCCACCTACGACCCGATCCGCGGCCGGCGCATCTACGTCAACGGCGTCTTCACCGGCGACGCGGATCCGGCGGCGGGCGGCACGATCTCGGACTGGGACGACACATTCGCCTTCGTGCTCGGCAACGAGGTTTCGGGCGACCGCCAGTTCAAGGGTGTGTTCCGCCTCGTGGCGGTCTACAACCGCGTGCTGACGGATCCGCAGATCCAGACCAACTTCCAGGCCGGCGTCGGCGAGAAGTTCTACCTGCTGTTCTCGATCAGCCACCTGGTGGACGTGCCACAGGCCTACCTGTTGTTCGAAGTCAGCCAGTTCGACTCGTACAGCTATCTGTTCGACAAGCCGACGTTCATCAGCCTCGACCCGAACGCCAAGCCGGGCTCCATCCCGGTGGCCGGGTTGCGCATCGGCATCAATGGCGCGGAGGCCCCGGTCGGCCAGGCGTACCGTACGTTGAACACGACGATCACAGACTCGCAGTACGGGCCGCTCGGGCAGCCGCTGGCGAACGTCGGCACCATCATCGCACTGGAGAAGGGTCCGGACGCCGACGAGTTCTTCCTGACCTTCGACGTGCTCGGCACGCACCAGAACGTGCGGCTCGACCCGGTGCCACTGGCGCCGGTGCCGCCGCCGGACGTGCAGCGCACCGCCGACGTGGGCCTGCGCGTGTTCGACGAACTCAACGCGACCATGGCCGAACTCACCGGCGTGAGCCCGCAGGATCCGGGCGTGGCTGCGACCTACGCGACGATCAGGCAGTCGCTGCCGACCGTGGAGACGATCGACACGTTCGTGTCCGCGCACCCGGTGGCGGTCGCGCAGCTCTCGATCCAGTACTGCAACGCGCTGATCGAGAACCCGACGGCGCGCGCGCAGTACTTCCCCGGCTTCAACTTCAGCGCGGCGCCATCCACGGCGTTCGCTCCTGCGGGCCGCACGATCGTGCTCGACTCGCTGGTCGGGCGGATGCTCCGTACCAACGTGGCTACCGAACCGGATGCCGCTGGCGTGCGCAGTGACCTCGACGACCTGATTACGCGCCTGTCGAGCTGCGGCGGTTCCTGCGCCGCAGACCGCACCGAAACCGTGGTCAAGGCCAGCTGCGCCGCGCTGCTCGGCAGCGCCGCCACGCTGCTGCATTGACGCCGTCGAGTACCGAGGACCATCACATGCTGATCAGAAACAAGACCCCTCGCGCGCTCGGCCTCGACCAGCCGATCCGTCACGACGAGACGCACAAGCGCCCAGTCACCCGGCGCGATTTCCTCGCGCAGGGCTTCAGCTCGGGCCTGGCGACGATCGCCGTGCCCACCGTCTTCAGCCTGTTCGCCGATCCGCGTGCGGCACAGGCCGCGCTGTCGCCCGATCTCATCGCGCTCAAGGCGAGTTGCGGCCTCGACGTAGCGGGCGCGGGCAAGATTCCGTTCATCTGCATCGACCTCGCGGGTGGCGCCAACATGGTCGGCTCGAACGTGCTGATCGGCGGGCCTGGCGGCCAGCTCGACTTCCTCAGCACGGCCGGCTACGGCAAGCTCGGACTGCCGGGCGACATGCTGCCGAGCATGACCAACGTGACGACCGGCACGAGCTTCACCGATTCGCGGCTCGGCCTGGCCTTCCACAGCGACAGCGCGTTCCTGCGCGGCATCCTCGATCGCATCGCGCCCGCAACGGCCGCGTCGATCAACGGCGCCGTCATCGCCGCGCGTTCCGAGAACGACACCGGCAACAACCCGCACAACCCGATGTACGGCATCCACCAGGCGGGCGCGGATGGCGCGCTGGCGACGCTGATCGGGTCGCGGGCCTCGGATTCCGGTGGCAACTCGATGGCACCGGCCGGGCTGATCGACCTTTCGGTACGACCGACCAAGGTTGACCGCGCGAGCGACGTCACCGGCCTGGTCGACACTGGTCAACTCGCAAGCCTGCTGAGCCTCGACGACACTGTGGCGGTGATGGAGGCCATCCAGCGCATCAGCGACCGCAAGCTGCAGAAGATCGACCCGAAGCAGCCATGGGCGGACCCGAAGCAGACGACCGTCACGCGCAACGAAGTCGTCAAGGAACTGGTGAACTGCGGCTACGTGAAGGCGGCCGACGTCGTCGACCAATACGGCGACCCGACCAGCCTCAACCCGGACCTTGACCCGGACATCGTCGGCGCGGGCGGCATCTTCAGCCGCACGGAGTACGACAACGATGCCGAGTTCCGCAAGACGGCGGCCGTCATGAAGATGGTGCTCTCCGGCTACGCTGGCGCCGGCACGATCGCGCACGGCGGGTACGACTATCACGGGCAGGGGCGCTCGACGGGCGACCTGCGCGATCTGCGCGCCGGACGCTGCATGGGCGCCTGCCTGGAGTACGCGGCGCGCCGCGGCATGCCGTTGATGCTGTACGTGTTCTCGGACGGCTCGATCTCGGCCAGCGGCCAGGTGGACAACACCACCGATGGCCGGGGCAAGTTCATGTGGACCAGCGACAACCAGTCCACCGCGGCGTCGTTCTTCCTGGTTTACAATCCCCGTGGCCGCCCGGACCTGGTCACCACGGGCGCGGGCGGCGCGGCGCGCCACCAGCAGATCGGTTACTTCCGCGCGGATGCGTCGGTCGAGACCGCGTCGAGCCCGGCGGCGGGCAACGTCAACCTGCTGGTGGAGACGGTGGTGCTGAATTACATGGCTCTGCACGGCGAGCAAGGGCAGTTCGCGTCGCGCTTCCCGCGCAACGGGCTCGGCAATGCAGCGCTGCAGGACAGCCTGATCGCCTTCAATCCGATCGTGAGCGGCCGCATCGGCTAGCCGGAGAACCTTGAACGGACCGATCTCGAGCGCAGTCCTGCCGTTATTGCGGTGCCCGCGCTGTGCGGGTGTGCTCGAGGGTGACTCCACGCTGAGTTGCTCCGCGTGCGGCGTGCGCTATCCCCTGGTCGACGGCATGCCGTGGCTGTTGCCGGCACCGGACCTCGCGCTCGCCGAATGGCGCGGGCGGCTGCACGCGCTGACGACCCACCTCAAGCGGCAGGCTGTGCAGTACCGTGCGGCACTGCGTCCGGACGTCACGCGGCCCACGACACGCAACCGGCTCAAGCTGCTGGCAATGGCGTGTTCGGATCATGCGCGACGCCTGCAGGCGCTGCTGGCACCGCTCGACACGGAGGCAGAGCCGGCAGCGGCTGCCACGTATGCGGCGCTCGCTCCGGTCGTCGCTGCGGCGCAGGGGCTCGCGAGTTATTACCCCAACGTGCACCGCGACTGGGCCTGGGGTGAGGAGGAGAATCAGGCGGCGCTTGCAGCCGTCCGCCGTGCGCTGGGCAACGCGCGTCCGGAGAGGTTGCTCGTGCTCGGCAGCGGGGCAGGGCGGCTCTCCTACGATCTGCACGCGATCCTGCGTCCCACCGCGACTGTCGCGGTCGACATCAATCCGCTGCTGATGGCCGTCGCGCGCCGGATGTACGCCGCCGAGCGCGTCGACCTCTACGAATTTCCCATCGCGCCGCGCGACGTCGCGAGCCACGCCTTGCTGCGCACGCTGACTGCACCGGCGCGGGCCGAGCCAGGCCTGCACCTCGTGTTCGGCGACGCGAAGCAGCCGCCGTTTGCGCCGGGCAGCTTCGACACCGTCGTGACCCCGTGGCTCGTCGACGTCGTCGACACCGACCTCGAAAGCCTCGCGGCGACCGTGAATTCGCTGCTCGCACCGGGCGGGCGCTGGGTCTGCACCGGCACGCTGTTCTTTCAGCAGGCCGATCCCGAGCAGGCCTACTCGACCGAGGAGGTGCAGGCGATCGTAGCGGGCGCCGGCTTCGAGTCGCCCCAGCTGCAGGCGTCGCGCCAGTCGTACCTGGCGTCACCGGCGAGCCGGCACGCGCGGGTCGAGGAGGTCGTCACGTTCGCAGTCTGCAAGCAGCGCGAGGCCGAGCTGCCGCTGCGCCCGCTGCCGCCGTGGCTGGCGGACCCACGGCATCCGGTACCGCTGTTGCCCGCGGTGGCCGACCACGCGCTCGCCCTCCGGGTGCGCGGCTACGTGGCTTCGCTGGTCGACGGCCGGCGTTCGATGAGCGACATTGCCGCGCAACTCGTCGCAGAGCGACTGTTGCCCCCGGCAGAAGCGACTGGCATCGTGCGCGACTACCTGCTGCGCCTGCACGACGAGGCCCAGCTGCGGACCGGAATCTGAGGTTTCACGATGCGACGGATCGTACTGCTGCTGGTCTTGAATCTGCTGGCCGGCCTCCCGGCCGCGCGTGCCGCGTGGTACGAGCGTGAAGAAGCCATCATGGGCACGCGCGTCGCGGTGCAACTCTGGAGCGACGATTCCGTCCTTGCCGTGAATGCCATCGATGCGGTCATGGCCGACATGCACCGCACCGACGACCTCATGAGCACGTACAAGCCGCAGAGCCAGCTCTCGCAGGTCAATGCGCACGCTTTCGAGCGTCCGGTGCAGGTGGACGCCGACATCATCGACGTCGTCACCAGGTCGCTCGAATACTCGCGCATCAGCAACGGCGCGTTCGATATCACGTATGCCAGCGTCGGGTATCTCTACGACTACCGCGCGCACCAGCATCCGACCGACGAGCAGATCAAGGCCGCCCTGCCGGGCGTCGATTACCGGCACCTCGAAGTCGACCCGGTCGCCAGCACGATCCGCTTCCTGAAGCCGGGCATGCGCATCGACCTCGGCGGCATTGCGAAGGGCTGGGCGGTCGACCGCGGTGTCGAGATCCTGCGGCGCATGGGCATCGAACATGCGATGGTCAACGCCGGCGGCGACACGGCGCTGCTCGGCGATCGGCTCGGCAAGCCCTGGGTGGTCGGCATCCGCGATCCGCGCAAGCAGGGTGCCGTGGTCGCGCGCATCCCGCTGCAGGACGAGGCGATCTCGACGTCCGGCGACTACGAGCGCTATTTCGAAGAAGACGGCAAGCGCTATCACCACATCCTCGTGCCGGGCACCGGCAAGTCACCGGATGCCGTGCGCAGCGTCACGGTCATCGGCGCCAATGCGACGCGCACCGACGGCCTGACCAAGACGGTCTTCATACTCGGCGTCGAGCGCGGCATGGAATTCGTCCGCAAGCTCGGCGACGTCGAGGCGGTCATCGTCGACCGCGACGGCCAGATCTTCTATTCGGCCGGTCTCGAGCCCCCGCATTGAACAATTGGTGCGACTGGCACGGGCGAAATGTGACGCACCGCAAGTGTCTGGCATCGATTGGCCCGCTGATTTGACAGCTTGGGGAGCCGCAGACAACGATGCGGTTGACTGAAAAAGGCAAACCCGCCGAAAGGCGGGGACGCAAAGCCACCGGTCTTCGGGACGTTCCCATGACAGCGGGGTTGCCAGGTGCAACGCAAGACACTCGATTCAAACGCCCCGCAAGGGGTAATGCGCACATGGATGGTTGCGGCGATCGCCGTGACCGCCGGCGTGCCCGCGTTTGCCGCGCCCCCCGCACTCAATTCCATCGCGCCTGATTTCGCCCTGAAGGCCGTCGACGGCCGCAACGTGCGCTTGTCGGAGTACCGCGGCGAACCCGTCGTCCTGCATTTCTGGGCCAGCTGGTGCGGGCCCTGCCGCGAGTCCGTCGCCGCACTCGATGCGTTTGGACTGAGGTCCGGCACGCCCGTGCTGGGCGTCAATCTCGACGGCGCCGACCGCTCAGCCGCGGTTGCCGCTGCGCTGCACCTCAAGACGCCGACGCTGGTCGATGCGCAGCAGTCCGTTGCGCGCACGTACGACGTCGCGAAGCTGCCACTCACGCTGCTGCTCGACGCCGAGGGACACGTTCGCGCGTCCTGGTCCGGCGTCGCGGCCGATCTTGCCGAACTCACGCCACAACTCGAACGCCTGCGCCAGGACTAACGGAGCTCCGCTCGTATGAAATCGAAATCACATCCGCTGCTGCGCGTTGCGCGACTGTTCACGGTGTTTGCGCTGCTGGCGGCCCCGATCGCGGCGCTGCCGTCCGAGGGCGACGCGACGAATCTCAAGACCGTCGACCAGGACGTGCAGGCGCTGAAGAAGCAGCTGATCGACCTCAATCGCGACCTGTTCAAGCTGGAAGAGGAACTGCTCTATCCGGCCAGCACGCAGGTCGCCGTGTTCCTCTCGGTGAACGTCGGCACGTTCTTCGCGCTCGACTCGGTGACGCTCAAGGTCGACGACAAGGAAGTGGCGAACTACCTGTACACGGACCGCGAGGTGCAGGCCCTGCACCGCGGTGGCGTGCAGAAGCTCTAACTCGGCAACCTGAAAGCCGGCAGCCACGAGATCGTCGCTTTCTTCACCGGCAAGGGTCCGCACGACCGCGACTATCGCCGAGGCACGACGCTCAAGGTGGAAAAGGCCGTCGGCGCCAAGTACGTCGAACTCCGCATCAGTGACCGCGAAGCATCGCTGCAGCCGGAGTTCGTCGTGCGGCAGTGGGAGTAGGACGGGCTTACTGGCTTACCGAAGTTCGCACCATGCGTCAGCGATCCGCCACCGCCCGGCTCTACGCCTTCTGCATCGTCCTGGTGCTGGGGGCCGCTGCCGCGTGGACGGCACACGCGGACGAGCCAGCGCGTGATGCGCCGCCACCCACCAAGATCCGTGATCTCGACTTCGGCGACGTGCTGTTCCATTTCTTCCAGGACGACTACTTCGAAGCGATCGTCCGGCTGGAAGCGAACCGCGACTTCAATCGGCTGAGCCATCACGGCTCCGAAGCAGATCTGCTTTCTGGCGGCCTCTACCTCTCGCTCGGCCTGCACACGGAGGCGGAGCGCATCTTCGATCGACTGCTGGCGGGTCCGGTGGCGCCGTCCGTGCGCGACCGTGCCCGCTTCTATCTCGCGCGGATCGGGTACCAGCGCGGCTACTACGAAGCTGCGCTGCGTAATCTCGGGCTCATTGGGCAGCCTCTGGCCGGCAAGCTGGAGCCTGAGCGCCGCTTGCTGGAAGCGAACGTGCTGATGAGCCTCGGGCGCTACGGCGAGGCGGCGCAGCGCCTCGAAAGCTGGAGCGACACCAGCGGCTGGTCCAACTACGCACGCTTCAATCTCGGCGTTGCACTGGTGCGTGCGGGTGACACGGCACGAGGCCGCCAGTTCCTCGAACAGGTCGGCACGCTGCAGGCGGCCAACGAAGAGCAGGCCTCGCTGCGTGACCGCGCGAATCTCGCACTGGGATTCGCCCTGCTGCAGCAACAGGGTGGCGACGATCCGGCGGCAGTGCTGAGCCGCGTGCGTCTCGACGGTCCGTTCACCAACAAGGCGCTGCTGGCGCTGGGCTGGGCGGAAGCGAACGCCAATCGCCCGGACCGTGCGCTGGTGCCCTGGCTCGAACTGCAGCAGCGGCGGCTCCTCGACGCGTCGGTGCAGGAAGCGCTGATCGCGGTTCCCTATGCCTATGTCAAGCTGGCCTCGAACGGCCAGGCGTCGCAGCACTATCGAGCGGCGGTCGACGCCTACGCGCGCGAGTCGCGGCGCATCGACGAGTCGATTGCCGCGATCCGCCATGGTGGCTTTCTCGACTCGATTCTGGCCACGGTGCCGCAGAGTGATCGTCCGGGCTGGTTCTGGCAGCTCGAGCAGCTGCCCGATGCACCGCACACGCGATACCTCTATCACCTGCTGGCCTCGCACGAATTCCAGGAAGGCCTCAAGAACTACCGCGACCTGCGCTTGATGCAGGCCAACCTCTCGCGCTGGACCGATTCGCTCGAGGCCTTCGGCGCCATGATCGAGGCTCGTGAGATCGCCGCGACCGAGCGGGAGCCGCGCCGGCAGGAAATGCTGTCGGGCACGGACCTCGCGACGCTGGCGCAGCGTCAGCAGGAACTGACCGACCGTTTTGCCCAGGTGGAAGCGAGTCGTGAGGTCGCCGCCCTGGCCTCGCCGCAGGAGCAGGCACAGTGGGAAGCGCTTGCTCGCATCGACGCGACGCTGGCCGCGATGCCAGCCGGACCCCAGCGTGACGAGTTCACTGAGCGCGCGCGCCTGCTGCGTGGTGCGCTGTCGTGGGAGCTTGATCGTGCCTACAAGGTGCGCGCCGCGCAGACTCGTCGCGACCTGAAGCAGACAGGAGCGGCGCTGGCCGAGGCCGGCACGCGGCTCGGCGCGATTGGCGAGGCGGGCGACCTTGTGCCGCAAAACACAAAGGACTTTGCGGGCCGCGTCGACAATCTGTCGGAACGCGTTGCGCGCATCGCTCCCCTGCTCGACGCCACGGCCCTCGCGCAGGAGCGCGCACTGGCGGACCTGGCGGTCACGGAACTGCAGGCGCAGCAGAAGCGCCTCGGCAGTTACTCGACGCAGGCGCAGTTCGCGCTCGCCTCGTTGTACGACGGCGCGACGGCTGGAGCAGGCCGATGAGCACCGCTCGCTTCATCTGGCTCGCAGTCGCCAGCGTGCTTGCCACCGGTTGGACCGGTACGGCTGAGAGCGCGCGCCGGAAAGCGGAGCCGACGCTCGGGTCGCTGGCAGGCCGCAGCGCACCGGTCGATCGCTCACTGCCGGTGCAGGCCGAGCCGGAAGACGCCGCGAACAGTTACGAAGCCTTCCTGCGCATCGACGGTGCCGACCCCGCGTTGAAGGCGCAGGCGCTGCGGCGGCTCGGCGATCTGCGCCTCGAACAGGCAGCCGCCCTGAGCGGCACCGGCGACGTGATCGACCCAGCAGCTCAAGCAAAGGCCCATGAGGCGGTCGCCGCCTACCAGGAACTGCTGCGCGACTATCCCGACTATGCGGCGCGTGATGCGGCGCTGTACCAGCTCGCGCGCGCGTCCGAAGTCGCGGGCGACGCCAATGCTGCAATGGCCGCGCTCGATGAACTGGTGCTGCGGCATCCGCAGGGAGCGCGTGTCGATGAGGCGCAGTTCCGTCGTGGCGAAGTGTATTTCAGTGCGAAGCGCTACGCCGAGGCCGTACAGGCGTACGCAGCAGTGCTCGCGATGGGACCCGGCAGCTCGTTCCACGAGCAGGCGCTCTACAAGCGCGGCTGGGCGCAGTTCAAGCTCGGCAACAATGCGGCGAGCAGCGGTGACTTTCTTGCCCTGCTCGACACAGTGCTGGTGCAGGACGGGCAGTTGCGCGACGTGGCGCAGCTGACGCGACCCCAGCAGGAACTGTCCGACGACGCTCTGCGCGCCATGAGCCTGATGTTCGCGGCTGACGATGGTGCGGCGTCGCTGCAGGCCGCGTTGGCGCAGCGCGGCCCGGCGCCGTACGAGTCGCGGCTCTACCGCGCGCTCGGCGATCTCTACGTCGAGAAGGAACGCTTCCAGGACGGCGCCGAGGTGTACCGCTCGTTCGCGCGTCGCCAGCCCCTCGATCCTGAAGCTCCTCTGCTGCTCGGCAAGGCGACCGAGGCCTACGGCAAGGCTGGCTTCAACGCGCTGGTGCTCGAATCGAAGCAGGAGCTGGTCGAACTCTACGGACCGCGCAGCGCGTACTGGGCGCAGCGAGGCGCGAACATCGATCCGCGCGTGAGTGCGGCCGTCCAGGCGAATCTGCTCGACCTTGCACGACATCATCATGCGCTCGCGCAGAAGCAGGGCGGGGAGGCCGACCGCAACGCCGCCGTGCGCTGGTACCGCGAATACCTCGACGGCTTCGATGCCACGACGGAGGCGCCGGCAACGCGTCTGCTGCTGGCGGACCTGTTGCTCGAGGGTTCGCGCTTCACCGAGGCAGCCGACGAGTACGAAAAGGCCGCGTACAGCTACCAGAACGCGCCCGAGGCGGGTCGTGCCGGCTACGCCGCGCTGGTCGCGCTCGACAAGGCCGAGCCGACGCTTCCCGAGGCCGAGCGCCCTGCGCTGCGCCAGCGCGCCATCGAATCGTCGCTGCTGTTCTCAAGCACGTTCCCCGATCACGTCGAAACGCCCGGAGTGCTGACGCGCACGACCAAGCAGTTGTTCGACCTTGGCGACCGGCAGCGGGCGGAAGCGGTCGCGCAGAGTGTGCTGGCGTTGGGAGCGCGCGCCGATGCCGGACAGCAGCTCGTTGCCTGGACCGTACTCGCGCACACGTACTTTGACTCCTCGCGTTATACGCAAGCCGAACGCGCGTACGGCGAAGTCGTCGCACGTACGCCGGTCAACGACCCGCAGCATGCGGAGGCGGTCGAACGCCAGGCGGCCGCCGTGTATCGGCAGGCCGAGACGCGGCAGGCGGCGGGCGATCACGCCGGTGCCGTGCAGGATTTCCTGCGCGTTGCTGCGGTCGCGCCGGCCTCGCCGATCCGTGCCAGGGCGGAGTTCGACGCTGCGACGCTGTTGCTGCAGGACAAGCAGTGGACTGCAGCAGCTACAGTGCTCGAAGGTTTCCGGGCCACGTATCCGCAACACGAACTCGCTGCCGACGTGGACCGCAAGCTTGCCGTCGCGTACGTCGAGTCCGGACAGCAGGCCAAGGCCGCCGCCGAGTTCGAGCGCGTCGCGGCCCGCGAGACCGAAGATCCTGAAGTACGCCGCACCGCTCTCTGGCAGGCGGCGGAGTTGCAGGTTGCAGCAGCCGACCGTGCATCCGCGAGCCGTGTCTATGCGGAGTACGTCAAGCGTTACCCGGTGCCTGCCGGCCCCGCATTGGATGCGCGTCAGGCACTCGCCGACCTGGCGCGCGATGCCAACGACGCCGCTGGCCGCAAGGGCTGGCTCGAAGACATCATCGTCGCCGACCGAGCGGCGGGCGCGGAGCGCACCGACCGGACGAAGTTCCTCGCCGCGACGGCGGCGCTCGAACTCGCGCGGCCGCTCGATGCATCCGCGCGTGCGATCCGCCTGGCCTTGCCACTCGAGAAATCGCTCCCCGCCAAGCGCAAGGCCCTCGAAGCGGCGCTGGGCGCCTACGGTCGCGCCGAGGAGTACGGCGTGGCGCAGGTCACGACCGCGTCGGCATTCGCTATG
>JAPLSF010000370.1 GCA_026398785.1 Pseudomonadota bacterium
CCAGGTCGGCATTCAGCTTGCGGAAATCCCGCTGGCCGTCTGGCAGTTCCTCTTCCGAGAAGATCGCCTCTGCCGGGCATTCCGGCTCACAGAGCGTGCAGTCGATGCACTCGTCCGGGTCGATCACCAGCATGTTCGGACCTTCGTGGAAACAGTCCACCGGGCAGACTTCCACGCAGTCCATGTATTTGCACTTGATGCAGTTTTCCGTGACGACAAAGGTCATCGGGGCACTCCGGACGTTGGCTGATGACGAAAAAGGCGACAGTACGCGGTGGCGCGGGCTGGCGGGCGGCGTATTCTGCCAAAGCGCCGCCGCAGCGCAAAACGGATCCTACCTAGCCCCACGGCTCTTGCGGTAGTCGAGCGCGGTGAAGTGATGGCCTTCGACACCGTGCCGACGATCGTCGAAGTAGCGGCGCAGGGCGAAATCGACGCTGCGGAAGGCAATGTCCTGCCACGGAATCTCGTCCTCGCTGTAGAGACCCACCTCGAGGCTCTCCGGGCTCGGGCCGAAGTGCGCTGTTGGCAACTTCGCGCGGAACATTACATGCACCTGGTCCGCATGCAGCACGTGTACCACTGCCAGCAGTGAGCCGATCTCCACCTGGGCCTGCGCCTCTTCGAACGATTCGCGTCGCGCGCCATCCTGCGTCGTCTCGCCGTTTTCCATGAAACCGGCCGGGATCGTCCAGAAGCCGAGCCGCGGCTCGATCGCGCGCCGGCACAGCAGGATGCGGCCTTCGTGCTCGGGCACGCAGCCGACGATCAGCTTGGGGTTCTGGTAGTGGACGGCGCCGCAGGACTCGCACACGTGACGGGCGAGGTGGTCGCCGTCGGGCGTGCGGAGCGAGACCGGATTGCCGCAGGCGGAGCAGAACTTCATGGAAAGACGTTGGGGGTTAGGGGTTGGGTGGTGCCGGGAGAGGGAATCGAACCCTCACGAGTGATTAGCTCGCCGGATTTTGAGTCCGGTGCGTCTACCAGTTCCGCCATCCCGGCAGGGGGGGCGCAGCTTACCCGATCGGGCTCGCCGGTTGGAAACACTCTGATAATCATCCGGTTAACACTGTTTCCGGACTGTCGCAACACGACATTCGTGTCGGCTGAGCGGAACTCGGTAAACTGTCGGCGGTCATATGGCTCGCGTCGCCCTTGGGCGGCCGTTCCCCCCGCAGGAGACCGACCGAAGCATGCGACGTTGCCTTTCCCATGGCCTGGCCGCCTTTGTGGTGCTGCTGACGACCGCTCTGGCCGCCCCGGACGCTCTCGCGTCTCAACCTGTCCTGGCCGACAGGCTGGCCGCCGAGGCCCCCTCTGCCAACCCCCACGTGCTCGCTCTCGCGGCTCGCGCTGCGGAATGCGCACGCAAGCAGGGCGTCCTCGACGGCTTCCATCACCTTGCCGTCATCGATTACTCGTTGCCGTCCACGCAGCCTCGTCTCTGGGTCTTCGACCTCGAGCGCGGCCGGCTGCTGTTCCAGGAACTCGTCGCGCATGGCCGCAACACGGGCGATGCGAAAGCAGAACGCTTCTCCAACGCCGAAGGCAGCCACATGTCGAGCATCGGGCTCTTCAAGACGCTGCAGCCTTACTACGGCAGCAATGGGTACTCGCTGCGGCTCTCGGGCCTCGATCCCGGTTTCAACGACAACGCCCTTGCGCGTGCGATCGTCATGCACGGCGCGCCCTACGTCAGCGAAGCGATCGCCGAGCGCCTCGGTCGGCTCGGCCGCAGCTGGGGTTGCCCGGCGTTGCGTCCTGAGATCGCACGCACCGTCATCGACACGTTGAAGGGCGGCGCGCTGCTGTTCGCCTATTACCCCGACCGCAAATGGCTCACCGAGTCGCCGTACTTCCAGTGCGACGGCCCGCCGGGCAGGGTGGTCGCTGCGGTGTCGCAGCACCGGCGACACAACGTCGGCTTGCGACCTTTCGCAGCTTGCCCGCGCGCGCTAGCGCCTGCGGGACCTGCTGCACGTCGAAGGAGATGTGACGTCGTGCTTTCCCGTATCGAGCACACCATGAACCTGACCGACGCACTCCGACGAGTCGCAGGTGCGGTGGCTCGACCAGCAGATTCCCGCCGGCGTCAGTGAAATCGAACCGGGCTTGGCCGAGCAGCCCTGGCGCAAGCGCGTCGCAGCGATGAACTTCCCGGTGCATTTGCGCTACGTGGAAACGCAGCGCATCGACATGTGACAGCGAGGACGTGACCATGCAATCCGTACGAATCAGGACAGTGGCGCACCGCGCGCTCGGCGC
>JAPLSF010000159.1 GCA_026398785.1 Pseudomonadota bacterium
GCCGTGCTGTACCCGCAGTGGGAGCAGAACCCGCAGGACGCCGCAGCCCTGCGCGACCTGCGCCGCGCGTTCCATACGCTGAAGGGCAGCGGGCGCATGGTCGGCGCGCAACGCATCGGCGAATTTTCCTGGAGCGTCGAGTCGCTGCTGAATCGCGTGATCAGCCAGACGCTGCTGCGTTCGCCGGACATCGTGTCCATCGTGCGGGACGCTGTCGCGGCCATGCCGCAGCTCATCGACGAGATCGACGGCGGTGCATTGTCCAGTATCGACATCGCCGCGATCATGACCCGAGCCGACGCACTCTCGGGCCGCGAAGGGCCGGCGTTGCCAGCCACTGCCGTGCCGGCGCCCCCGCCCGCACCGACCGCGGCGGAACAGCGGGCGGCCGAGGCTGCGGCAGCTCCGCTGGAAGAGCCGGCCATGGATCCGGTGCTGCGCGAAATTTTCCGCAAGGAAACCGCCGGCCACATCCTGGTCGTGCGTCAGTTCCTCGAGCGTTGCGCCCGTGGCGTCGCGCCGCACCTGGTTTCGGAAGCGCTCCATCGGGCCTGCCACACGCTGAGCGGCATCGCCAAGACGGCCGGGGCGCGCCAGGGCATCAAGGTCGCCGAGCCGATGGAGCATTACGTCCGCAAGCTCTTCGACAACGGCCACGGCATGAGCAGCGACGCGCTTGAGTTGCTGCACGACACCGTGCGGTTCCTCGAGACAGTGTCCGAGCACGTCGATGAGAACACCGGCTTCTTCCCCGAGCAGACGCGGCTGACAGCAGGTTGGATCGCGCTGGATCGGCAGCTCGATGCGGAGCTTGCGCGGCTTGCCGATGCGGCGGAGCGCACGCTCGCGCAATCCTGGCAGCCGGGCATGCCTGCCGCGCCGGACCTGTCCGTGATCATCGACGATGCCGCGGCAATGTCGGCCGAGGAACTCACGGACCCGGGGCTGCTGCACCTGACCGACGAAGCGCTGCGCTCGTACGAACCGGACATCGACCACACGGCTCCGCACGAAGCACTGGCCGCACGGCTGGACATCCCGACCATCGCGCCGTTCGAACCGTCCGCTGCGCCTTTCAGCCTGCCGTTGCCGGAGGACGACGAACCCGGCTTCGGTGCTGACTTCGACGCGGACATCGCCGCGATCTTCGGCGAAGAAGCGACCGAGCTGCTCGAGCAGTCCGAGGCTGCGTTTGGACGCTGGCGGGCCGATCGGGCGGACCACGCGCAGGTCACCGAGCTCAAGCGACTGCTGCACACGCTCAAGGGCGGTGCCCGCATGGCGGGCATCCGCGCCATGGGCGACCTGAGTCACGAAGTCGAATCGTTCCTGGCTGCGATCGAATCGGGCACTTCGGCGGCCGCTGCCGCTGCGTTTGAGGTGCTGCAAAGCTCGCTCGACGAGTTGCACCGGATGCGCGAGATGGTCAACTCGGGTCAACGCCTGCCGTCCGCACGCGAACTCATCCTGCGGATCCGGGCGCTGGCAGCGGTGCCAGCGACTGTCGCACCCGAGGAGCAAGCGTTTGCGTTGGCGCCGACCGTGCCGCCAGCCGAGTTCATCGAAGCGGCAGTCGTGACGCCCGAGGTCATCGAACACGTCGCAGTCGAAACCCACGCGGCAGCCGAGCTGCCGGTCGAAGAGATCGTGCTCGAAACGCCGCAGGTCGAGGCGCCAGCGGAACCGGCGGTGGAGCTGGCGGAAGAAACCATCGCGACAGCCGCGGAGGAAGACTTTGCGGCGATCTTTGCCGGCGAATTGTTGCCTGCCGAAGAGTTGCTTGCCGCAGAAATCGAGCAGCCCGCGGCAGAACCGCCGGCCGCCGTCGCGAGCGAGGAGCCGTCCGAGCTGCCGGCAGCGGCAGCGGCAGCGGCTGCCGCAGTCGCAGCACCCGTCGCACCTGCCGAGTTCGAGCGTCCTTACGCCGGACCCGATCGCCCGCTCGAAGTGGTCGTGCCGCAGCCTGCACGTTTCGTGGTGCCGACACCGTCGCAGGTGCCTGCGACGTACGAGGTCGCTGCATCGGCGCACACGCCGGTGCTGCCGGGGCGCGAACCCGTTGCGCCGACGGAACGCGGCGAACTGGCGCGTGTCGATGCGGACCTGCTCGACGACCTGCTGAACAACGCGGGCGAAGTGAGCATCTTCCGCGCGCGCATCGAGCAGCAGATGACCTCGATCGAGTTCAACCTTGCCGAGCTCGACCGCACCGTCACCCGGCTGCGCGAACAGCTGCGCAAGCTCGAGATGGAGACCGAGGCGCAGATCCTCAACAAGCATCAAACCGACGACCAGCTGCATCGCACCGATTTCGATCCGCTCGAGCTCGATCGGTATTCGAACATTCAGCAGCTCTCGCGCGCGCTGGCCGAGTCCGTCAGTGACGTCGCCAGCATCGAGGGACTGCTCGCCCAGCTCAATCGGGACACGCAGAACCTGCTGCAGCAGCAGGGCCGCGTCGTCACCGAGGTGCAGAACGGCCTGATGCGCACGCGCATGGTGCCGTTCCAGCGGCACGTGCAGCGTCTCACCCGCCTGCTGCGCCAGGCTGCGACCGAAGCGGGCAAGAAGGCCGAGCTGATCGTGGAAGGCGCGTCCGGCGAACTCGACCGGCAGGTGCTCGAGCGCATGCTGCCGCCGTTCGAGCACATGCTGCGCAATGCTGTGGTCCACGGCCTCGAAATGCCGGCGGAACGCCTCGCGGCCGGCAAGCCAGAGACGGGTCACATTACGTTGAAGCTGCAGCGCGAGGGCGCCGAGGTGGTGATCACCGTCGAGGACGACGGCGCCGGTCTCGATGTTGCGGCCATCCACGCCAAGGCGCGGCAGATGGGCCTGCTGCAGCCCGGCATGGAGCTGACCGACGAAGAGTCGCTGCAGCTGATCCTCGAGCCGGGATTCAGCACGGCAGATCGCCTGACACAACAGGCCGGCCGTGGGGTCGGCATGGACGTCGTTGCAACCGAGATCAAGAAACTCGGCGGCGCGCTGTTCATCGAATCGAAGCCCGGTGCGGGCGCGCGCTTCACGATCCGCCTGCCATTCACGCTCGCGATCACGCAGGCGCTGATCGTGCGCGTGCACGACGAACTGTTCGCGCTGCCGATGGCCACGGTCGAAGGCGTTGCACGCCTTACGCGCACCGAAATTCAGCGCCACCTGGACGAGGAGCCTGCCACGTTCGACTATGGCGGCCAGCATTACCGGTTCCAGCACCTGGGCGTGTTCGTCGGCAGCGGGCTCTCGATCCTGCCCGAGACCGACGTCGCGCTGCCCGTCATCCTGGTGCGCGCCGGCGAGCATTCGACGGCGTTGGTCCTCGACGAACTGATCGGCAGCCGCGAAATCGTCGTAAAGCCCGTCGGGCCGCAGATAGCGGGTATCCGCGGCATTTCCGGCGCGACCATCCTCGGCGACGGCCGCATCGTCGTTATTCTCGACATGGGCACGCTGGTCCGTTCCGAGTGGCGGGCCCGCTCGGCCGAATCTGCGCGCTTGGTGCACGACGACCGCATCTTCGCGATGGTGGTCGACGATTCGATCACGGTGCGTCGCGTCACGCAGCGACTGCTCGAGCGCAACGGCATGCGCGTGCTCACGGCGAAGGACGGCGTGGAAGCGCTGTCCCTGCTGCAGGAGCACGTGCCCGACGTGATCCTGCTCGACATCGAAATGCCGCGCATGGACGGCTACGAGGTCGCGGCGCACGTGCGCAACGATGCGCGGCTCGCCGACGTGCCGATCATCATGATCACGTCGCGAGTGGGCGACAAGCACCGCGCCCGTGCGATCGAACTGGGCGTGGACGATTACCTCGGCAAGCCGTACCAGGAAAGCCAGCTGCTGGACGCGATCGAGCCGCTCGTGCTCGCGCGGCGGAGGCTGTCGTGAAGGGGTCGCAGGCGAGGACAGGAGCGTGAGCATGGTGACCGGCACGGCGACCGGGACCGGCACCGGCGGAGCGGGCCACGAGATCTACTGCCTGCTGGTGCCGCTGGCGGATGATCGCCTGCTGCTGCCCCGCTCGTGCGTCACCGAAGTCGTCAACTACCAGGCGCCCACCCCGATGGACGGCGCGCCGCCGTGGTACCTGGGTACGATCGCGTGGGGCGGCCGTCGCGTCCCACTCGTGTCTTTCGAGGCCACCTGCGGCAAGGCCTTGCCACGCACGAGCGGCCGCACCCGTATCGTCGTCATGCAGGGAATCACGGGCCAGACCGGCGGCAATTTCGCCGTGCTGACGCAGGGCTTTCCGCAACTCGTGCGGCTCACGCCTGACGTCGTCCATGCCGACGACTCACGCAGCTTCGGCGAACGCATGCCCGTGATCGGGCAGGTGAAGATGGTCAACGAGACGCCGCTCATTCCGGACTTCGAGCAGCTCGAAGGCATGATCGCCGAAGAAACCCGCGCCTAGTCGAAGGGACGGCGTCAGGTTGCGCTGGATGCCGTGTGTCGCGAACCGGCTAAGCCCGGCTTTGGTCCGCTAGACCAGGTCGCCCCACATCGCCTGCAATACCGTCAACGCGACGATACCCGCCGTTTCTGTGCGCAGCACACGGGGCCCGAGCCGAACGGGCGCATAGCCCGACGCGGCTGCGCGCTCGAGTTCGGCGTCGTCGAGTCCGCCTTCTGGCCCGATCAGCAATTCAACGCGCGCTCCCACGCTGGTCAGGCCCGCCAGCGAGGCGGGTCCGTTCGGGTTCAGCACGAACCGCTGTCCTTCGCGGGCGGACGACGCTAGGTACCGCGACAGCTCCTGGGGCTGCCGGATTTCCGGCACGACGCTGCGCCCGCACTGTTCGCAGGCTCCCGCGACGATGGCCTGCCAGTGGCGCAGCTTCTTCTCCGCCTGGCTGTCGTCGAGGCGCACGACGCTGCGCGCGGAGAGCACCGGAACGATCGCGCGCACGCCGAGTTCGGTCGCTTTCTGCAGCGTCCAGTCCATGCGTTCGCCGCGCGAGACGGCCTGCACGAGCGTGATGCGCAGGGGCGACTCGGGCAGCCCCGACGAACGAGGCCCCACGCGCACGCGCACTTCGTCGCCTTTGACCGAGAGGACTTCGCAGCGGTAGTCGTTGCCGCTGCCGTCGAACGCCACGATCGCCGCACCTGCACGCAGCCGCAGCACGCGGCCGACGTGGTTGGCCGCCGCGTCAGGCAGGCGCACGTCCGCATCGGGCGTGAGCGGCGCATCGACGAAGACGCGCGTCAGTCGCATGTGGCCGCCACGATGCCGTCCCGTGCCGTGATCATCAGTGCGTCGATCTCGCATAGCCACCAGTCAGGCCCTTCGACAGGCAGATGAAGTCCGGCGTGATGCCGGCCTGTTCGCAGGCGAACAGCGTGCCGGTGCGGCCGAAGCCGACCGCGATTTCGTCGGCGATCAGGTGCACGCCGTGCCGGTCGCAGGTTTCACGCAGCAGTTGCAGGTACAGCGGTGCGTGCATCCGCATGCCGGCCGCACACTGCACCAGCGGTTCGACGATCACGGCACAGGTTTCGTCCGCGTGTTGCGCCAGCAGCGCATTCATCGCCGCGATGGCGCGGCGCGCGCAGTCCGCGGCGGCTTCGCCAGCTTCGCGCACGTACGCATCGGGCGAGGGCGCGATCATCACGTCCATCAGCAGCGGCTGATAGATTTCGCGGTACAGCTCGACGTGGCCAACGGCCAGCGCGCCGAGCGTCTCGCCATGGTAGCTGCTCGACAGGGTGATGAAGCGCGTCTTGCGCGACCGGTCCCGGTTGCGCCAGTAGTGAAAGCTCATCTTGAGCGCGACTTCGATCGCGCTCGAGCCATTGTCCGCGTAGAAGCAGCGCGTCAGGCCGGGCGGTGCGAGGCGGGTGAGCCGTTCGGCCAGCTGCACCGCAGGCTCATGGGTAAATCCCGCCAGGATCACGTGCTCGAGTCTGCCGAGCTGGGCGGTGATGGCCGCGTTGATGCGCGGGTTGGCGTGGCCGAACAGGTTGACCCACCAGGAGCTGATGGCGTCGAGGTAGCGCCTGCCGTCGTAGCCGTACAGCCAGACCCCTTCGCCCCGCTCGATCGGGATCAGCGGCAACCACTCATGGTCCTTCATCTGCGTGCAGGGGTGCCAGACGACGCGCAGATCGCGTTCGGCGAGCGGATGCAGGCTGCGGACGGGCGGGCTGGACGTCATGGAGGGATTTTAGGGCATCATGTGGGTGATGCGACGACAACGCCCAGCGAATCTACCGGCCGCACGATTCGCGATCGACACGGATCGCGGCCTGCTCGAGCTGGCCCGCCAGGCGCCTTCGCCGAATTGTGACGATCGGCCGCCGGGCGTCGAGCCCGATCTTATCGTCGTGCACGGCATCAGCCTGCCGCCCGGCGAGTTCGGCGGGCCATGGATCGACCAGTTGTTCAGCAACGCGCTGCCGCCCGACGTCCATCCGTACTTCGCCGAGGTGGCGGGCCTGCGGGTGTCCGCGCACCTGCTGATCCGGCGCAGCGGCGAGGTGGTGCAATACGTCCCGTTCCAGCGCCGGGCCTGGCATGCCGGCGTGTCGTCGTGGGCCGGACGCGAGCGCTGCAATGATTTTTCGATCGGGATCGAACTCGAAGGCGCCGATCATTCACCCTACGAATCAACGCAGTATGCAATGCTCGCCCGGGTGATCGCCGTGCTTTGCCGCAGTTACCCGCAGCTCACGCCCGACCGCGTCGTCGGGCACAGCGACATCGCGCCTGGCCGCAAGTCGGATCCGGGCCCGGCCTTCGACTGGCCGCGGCTGCGGTCGCTGGTGCAGTTCGAACTCGAGGTCGCGCCGGCATGAGCCTGCTCGCGCTGCTGTTCGCGCTCGTCTGCGAGCGGGGCCTCACGCACCTGCTGCACCTGCGCGAGTGGCGGTGGCTCGATCCGTATTTCGACCGGGCGGATAGCGCCATGGCGGGACAGACCGGATTGCCGGCCGTGCTCGTGGCCATCGGCCTGATCGCGCTGCCCGTGCTGCCCGTGCTGCTGGTGGCGCACTGGCTCGATCCGCAGCTGCTCGGCCTGCTGCAGTTCGCGTTCGCCGTCTTCGTCCTGCTGTTCGCCTTCGGTCCGCGCGACCTGCAGGACGAGGTCGATGACTACGCCGCGGCCCTCGAGCGCCACGATCGCGACGAAGCCCTGCGTCGCGGCAAGGAACTGCTCGAATCGAGCCCGACGCTGCTCGGCCTTGGCGTGCGCGAGGCGGTGGAAGAGGCGGTCTTCATCCAGGCCAACAACCGCATCTTCGGCGTGATCTTCTGGTTCATGGTGCTCGGGGCCGGCGGCGCGTGGCTCTACCGGGTCAGCGACATGTTGCGGCGGCGTGCGGCGTTCGAAGCGGCGCGCCAGGGTGTGCCGCGAATCCGCGGGGACCTCGGCAGCGTACTGACATTCGTCCACGGGGTGCTGTCCTGGTTGCCGGCGCGACTCACGGCGCTGGCGTATGCGCTCGCCGGGAGTTTCGAGGATGCGGTGGGCAACTGGCGGTCGGCAGTCGATCGCGTGGGTCCGGCGACGGGCGTCCTCGATCGCACCGAGGACCTGCTGGCGCGTGTGGGCAAGGGTTCACTGCAACCCAGCCTGGCTGCTGTGAACCCGGACACGCTCGATGTCACGACGGCGCGTGGTGCGTGGCGGATCGTGCAGCGCGCGCTCTGGATCTGGGTGGCTGTCATCGCGCTCCTCGTCATCACCGGCGCCGCTGTCTGAGCGGCCCGGGTAGAACGCGGATGACACTTCCGGGAATCGATGCGGCCATCCTGCGGTCGCAGCGACGAAGTTCTTCGCTCCTCGGCGCGGCCCTGTTGCTCACCGCGGCTGCCTTGTCAGTCACAGTCGTGCCGAAGGCTGTCGCCAATGATGCAAAGGCGACATCGCCGCACCAGCCACGACTGATCAGTCTCGCCCCGAATCTCACCGAGATCGCGTATGCGGCCGGCGCCGGATCGTTGCTGGTCGGCACGGTCGAATTCAGCGATTACCCCGCGGCGGCGAAAGCGGTGCCGCGCGTAGGCGATGCGTGGCGCGTGGACCCCGAGCGGGTGCTCGAACTGCGGCCCGACGTCGTGCTGGTGTGGCCCACGGGGACGCCCGAAACGACGATCTCGCGACTGCGCTCGCTGGGACTCAACATCGTCGCAGTGCCGACGCAGAGCCTGGCGGACGTGCCGCGCGCGTTGCGCCAGGTGGGCCGGCTTGCGGGCACGCTGGCGGTGGCCGAAAGAACCGCGCAGGACTTCGAGACCCGAGTGGCTCAGCAGCGTGCCAGATATGCGCAGCGACCGCCGCTCAGCGTGTTCATACAGATCGACGACGAGCCGATCTACACGGTGAATGGCCAGCACGTGATCAGCGAAATCGTGGCGCTGTGCGGTGGCCGCAACGTGTTTGCGGACCTGCCGCAACTGGCGCCGCCGATTTCGGCGGAAGCGGTGCTCGCCGCCGACCCGCAGGTGATCCTGAGCACGGACGACACGATCGCGAATCCGCTCGAACTTTGGAACCGGTGGCCGCGCCTGCGGGCGGTCCGGTCGGGCAACGTGTTCAAGGTGTCGTCGGACCTGGTGACTCGTGCGTCGCCGCGGTTGGCGCAGGGCGTCGAGGTGACCTGCTCGGCGCTCGAGCGCGCTCGCTCGCGCCTTTCTTCTGCGCCGCAGCCGCAGATCTCGCCGCATTAGCGCTGAGGCGCGAACGCGCCGGCTTCCGGAGAGTTCCGGGCGACACGCCGTGAATACGTCCCTGTAGGCTCGCGCGCGCCGTCCATGGCGCGCGACGGTCTCCCGCAACTCTCCGGAAGCCGGCACGTTCGCGGCCTTGGCCTCGCGCGATTGCCCTGATTGCGGCCAACAGCTGCTGCCGACCGCGATCTGTCAGCGCCTGCGCTCTTTCAGCCATCACTGCACCAGCGGATGTGGTTCCCCGCCTTCGTGGGGAAGACCGTCACGCGCCATGGACGGCGCGTGCGAGCCTACAGGGATGTATTTACGGCGTGTCTTCCCCACGAAGGCGGGGAGTCGCAGCCGCGCGCCATTAGAAAGCAAACGCAACGGTCGCTGTCGTCAGGACGGAACAGCAGATTCGGCGCGACCTACCGCCGCCGCCAAAGCACTTCGCTCCCATGTTCATGCCGCGCCAGCACGCGCGCGATCACGAACAACAGGTCCGACAACCGGTTGAGGTACTGCGGGACCTCAGGCGCGACGGACTCCGC
>JAPLSF010000351.1 GCA_026398785.1 Pseudomonadota bacterium
GTCAGGACCGCCTGGTAATTCGGTGCGTCGAGCGTGAATACCCAGCCGCTGCGGCCGTTCTTTTCGGCGGCTGCACGCGCACGGGCGATGACGGCGGCGGGCAGGCCGGCGAGCTCGGCCGACTCCCCGACTTCGCGTGTCCAGGCATTGGTGGCGTCGAGAACGTTCTCGTCGAACTTCGCCTGCGCCGTCGCCAGGCGCTGCATGAGTTCGCGGAAGCGCTGCTTGCGGTCCGGTGCGAGCGCGACGCCCGAGAGACGGAAGTCACGCAGCGCGTTGTCGACGAGCTTGCGCTGCTCGGGCTCTAAGTCAGCGTATTGCGTTTCCTTGATGTGCCGGTAGGCCGCGCACAGTGCAGCGTTCTGCGCGATCTCGGTGTGATACGCGGTGAGCAGCGGCAGGCACGTGTTGTAGGCTGCCCGCAACTCGTCGCCGTTGGCGACGCCATTGAGGTGACCCACGGGCGACCAGGTGCGCGCCAGCCGATGCTGCATCCTTTCGATGGGAACGACGATGCCGTCCCAGCCCTCGGCGCCCGCATCGAGCAGCTCCTGCAAGACGTGCCGATTTTCTTCCAGCACCTGCCGGACGGCGGGTTCGATGTGTTCCGGGCGGATCGCAAGAAAGGCGGGCAGGGTCGCGTGGTGCAGGAGGGGGTTGTCCATGCCCTCCATTCTAGCGGCGCGACGGCTCCGGATTCAGCCGAACGCGCCCTGCAGCAGCCAGCCGAGCGCGTACACGGCGGCGACGAAGCCGAAGAAAGCGAAGGCCGCCCGCCTGCGGTAGCGGCGGGTCAGGTCGCCCGGTGGCAGCGCGGCGAGCAGGAACAGCCGGTCGCCGTCTGGACGGCACAAGACGTGGAAATTCTGCCGGGGCGGGCGCTCAGCGCTGCGCTCCGTGAGCGTACGTCGGGCCTCCTGCCGAGCGGCATCCCACTCGACCATGTCGATCCGGCCATCGCCGTCCCGGTCGAAGCGCCGCAGCAGGGCAGGCTGGTCCTGTTTCCATTCGGCCAGCACCTGGGCCAGTTCCGCCTGTTGGTCGAGTTCGCCGGATGACGCCGTCGAGCGAAAATCACCCAACGCATACAGACGCTCATGCTCGTAGATGCGGTCCTCGACGTAGCGGTAGCCGCGGCCCCCGGTCAAGGACAGTTTCCGGTCCGGTGCCGACGCGGGCCAGGGCGTGTCGCCGTACCAGGTGGTCGATTCGGTCGGCACGACTTCGGCGCCGTCGGGCTGCACGATGCACTGGCCGGTTTCGTCATCGAGCAGGAAAGCGATCAACGAGGTGCCCGACGCAACCGTCTGCCAGCCCTCGCGCCGGCTGTTGCCCGCGCCGCGTTCGGTCCGCTTCGAGATCTTGTAGCTCCACCAGACGCAAGGCCGTTGCGTGAGCGGCGCGGGATTCTTCGTGCCCGGCAGGGGCAAGCCGTTGCCCGCGAGCTCGACGTAGCCCTGCGCCGCCGACCGGATGCGGGACGTCGGCGTGTCCTCGATCAGCCGCGCGATCTTGAGCCAGCGCAGCGCCGCGGCGCCGCCGGCCACGACGGCGACGCCCAGCGTCAGCAGCCAGAACCAGAAGTCGCTCTCAACCAAAGAGCTTGCCCAGGTCCACGTCGCGCTTCTGTTCGTCGGTGAATTCGAGCAGCTGCGCCGGCTTGAACTCGAACATCCGCGCGACCACCAGGTCGGGGAAGGTCTGGATGCGGATGTTGTTGAGGTTCACCGACTCGTTGTAGAGCTCGCGG
>JAPLSF010000083.1 GCA_026398785.1 Pseudomonadota bacterium
TGCATGACGTTCTCTCCTGAGTGTGTCGATCGATGCGCTTCCATTCACCGCGCATTGAGTTTGATGCAGTGGCCACGCGTTTTGTCGTCGCTTCGTCGCGCCGGGCAGGCGACTGGTCGCAGTCCGGTCTGCTAAGGTTGAGCGCGCCGCCACTGCGGCAGGTGTCGATCCATGCTCACGTTCAAGATCGCGTACACGGCATTCGTCCTGCTCGTGGCCGTGATCTGGTGGCGCCACTACAGCTGGCGCAACTTCCTGTGGTTTTCGGATATCGCGTTCATCGGCGCGGTGCCCGCGCTCTGGCTGCAGAGTTCAGCGCTGGCGAGCGTGCTGGCCGTCGCCGTGCTGCTGCCCGAGATTCTCTGGAACGTGGATTTCGTAGCGCGAATGACGTTGCGACGCCGCATCACGGGGCTGACGGATTACATGTTCGAGCGCGAGCGTTCGAAGCTGCTGCGTGGCCTGTCGCTGTTTCACGTGCCGTTGCCGCTGGTGCTGCTCTGGATGGTCCGTGAGTACGGGTACGACACAAGGGTGGGACTGGCGGGCGCCGTCGTGCTGGCCGCAGTGGTCCTGCCGTGGAGCCGCGCGGTGAGCACGCCTGAGCGCAACATCAACTGGACTCATGGGTTAGGTGCCCGCCGTTCGTCGGCGTCACCCGCAACCTACGTGACGCTGCTGTTCTTCGCTTTCGTGGCGTTCGTCTTCGTGCCGACGCACGTGCTGCTGCAGGCGCTTTACGGCGCTCAGCCCTGAGCCGGGCTCATTGCGCTGCGACCACGGCTGCCGTCGGCGCAGGACGCACGGTACGCAGCCAGTCTTGCACCTCGCGCGGCTTGCGGTCGCCGAGCCAGGCGAACACCAGCGAATGCCATGCCACACGCTGCACGTAGGCACGAGTTTCGTTGAACGGGATGTTCTCGACCCAGACGTCGAGGTCCATCGGCCCAGCCGGTTGCCAGCGCCGCGCGGCGTTGGGCCCGGCGTTGTAACCGGCGGAGGCGAGTGCCGTCTCGCCTTCGAAGCGCTGGACCAGGCTCGCGAGAAACGCGGACCCGAGCGGGATGTTTACGGCCGGCTCCACCAGCTGGGCTCGCGTCGGCACGGGCAGGCCAGTGCGTCGCGCGGTCACGCGCGCCGTCTCGGGCAGCAGCTGCATCAGTCCGATCGCGCCGGCGCCCGACGCCGCGTCGGCCCGGAACAGACTCTCCTGCCGGATGATCGCGTAGATCAGTTCCTCGGGCAGTCCCGTGCGCCGGCTGGCGCTGCGCACGTCGGCGTCGAAGGGCCGCGGATACAGCACGTCGTAGTCGTTGAACAGCTTCTGGCGTGCCGCGGTCGAGATGGCCTGGTCGTGCCAGCCCCAGCGGGACGCGAGCCCCACGGCCTGCACCTGCCGCGCAGGCGGCAGCTCGTCGTAGGCCGCGCGCCATTCCGCTGTCGCCTCTGCGTCCATGCCGCAGCGCAGGAGTTCGCGCGTGCGAACGAAGGCAGGGTCGGCAGCCAGCGCAGCGATCTCGGCGTCGCTGAGCGCGAGCGGTTCGAGGCGCGGCGTGAATTTGCGATCCAGTCGCGCAGCTGCTTGCGCTGCATACCAGTTGTCGGTGGGTATGACCGCGGCATACAGCTCGCGTGCCTTGGCAGAATCACCGAGCTTCTCGTTCGCCCGCGCCGACCAGTAACGCCAGCGTGGCTGGTCGCGCAGGACGTCGGGCATCGCTGCGATTGCAGTCGCCGCTTCGCGCCAGTCACCGGCCCAGAGCGCGGCGCGGGTGTGCCATTCGTGGGCACGCTCGTCGAAGTCGTCGTCATGCACGGCACGGAAGAACTCGAGCGCACGCGGATGACGACTCCATGACAGCGCGAGGGCGACGGAAAGGGCGTAAGGACTCGCGGTGCGCGCGTCGAGTCCGCGAGTCTGCGCCAGTGACGGGAACGCGGCCGCTGCCGCCTCTGCGTCCGAGCGCGCGTAGCGCGACCAGCCGTCTGCGAGCGCCTGTGGCTCGACGGGTTTCGCCGGTTGTGCGATCAGCGCCGGAATCTCGCGCCCCGGTTGCTCGATCAGGGCGGCCCATTGCAGCAATGGGGCCGCGCGTTCAGCGGGCAGCGACTTGGCGAGGAAGCGCGCGAGCCCTGCTTCGCCCGCTGCGAGCGCCAGACGGGCACGCCGTTCGACCAGAACGTCACCCGGTCCGCTGCGCGCGCTCCACCAGGCGAGCGCCGGATCGCAGGCTGCGGGCAGGCTCCTGGCGGTGAGCCACGTGTCGGTCAGTTCTTCCGCCAGCCCATCGGTCTGGCCCAGGGCGACGCGCGCGGCGAGCCAATGGCAGCGCAGCGTGGACTGCGTGTCGCGGTCCTCGCGGTACTGCCCAACGTACGTCGACCAGGCCTGTCGCGCGGCGAGGTGGGCCAGCCACGCCGACCGCAGTGTCCGTGTTACGGGTCGATCCCCCTGTTGCGCGAGAAACGCGGCAACCTCATCGTCGAGCGGGAGCCGCGGGTCGCTGCCGGGCTGCGCCGCGAGGGGTCGCAGCAGCGCCAGTTGCCGGTTCAGGCGCGCCGCCTCCAGGTAGGGGTAGAGCGGGTAGCGCTGCAGGGCCTCGGAATCGCCGCCGGGCGGGGCAGAGGGGGTGGCGGCGACGCTGGCCATGGCCGCAACGAATGCCTCCCGCACTTGCTTCAGGGTGGCGTCGTCATTGTCCGCGCGCGCGGATGAGCCCGGCGCGAGCAGCGTGAATAACAGCAGGGCAATGAGGCGCGGTGCGATCTGCATGGGAGTCATCCGGGGCGCGATGGCAAGTTACCGCATTGCAACAAGAAATTCGCGGTCATTTTGACAGTTGTTACTCTCGTACAACAAACTTGACTGATGGTAAACGAGAATATACAAAGGGTCGCAATGCCGGGCGGGGCGGGGAACCATGCCCTTTGCCCGCCGGCGGGATGGACCATTCATTCGGGGGAATTAGATGAATACTGCCACTGGTAGTTCGATCGTCCTGCGCACGGCCGTCGTGCTGGCTCTTTTCGGCGCGGCTCCGCTGGCTGGCGCGGCGGACGCGAGGGATTCGTTCGCCCTCGAAGAGATCGTCGTCACCGCGACCAAGGTCGCCCAGGACATCGACAGCACGCCGGCGGCGATCACCGCCATCACGGCGGACGCCCTTGGCCCCGGCGGGATCCGGGAAGTGCGCGACCTCGCGCTCTCGGTGCCGAACCTCTCGGTCGGCGATCAGTTCGGGGTCAACCGCACCTTTATCCGCGGCATCGGCATGACCAGCATCGACCTTGGTGCCGACGGCGCCGTGGCGTTCCTGCAGGACGGCGCGATGATCCCGCGTCCCTCGCACCAGCTCGCCGGCTTTTACGATCTCGAGCAGATCGAAGTGCTGCGCGGACCGCAGGGGACGCTGTACGGTCGCGGCGCGACCGCAGGCGTGGTCAACATGATCACCAGGAAGCCGACCGAGGACCTCGACGGCTACCTGAACTACACGCTCGGCAACTATGCGGCGACCACTGTCGAAGGCGCGCTCGGTGGTCCGATCGGCGGCGAGACCGTGATGGGGCGCATCTCGGGCAAGGCGGACAAGCGTGACGGCTACGGCCGCAACCTCACCACCGGCAAGCCGGTGGACAACCGCAATGCACAAGCTGTCCGTGGCAGCCTGCGCTTCAAACCGAGCGACACGCTCGACATGGTGCTGATGGCCGACTACTTCCAGGAAGACGACTACAACTACGCCTTCCATTTCCTCGGCACGACTGTCGTACCGGAAGACCAGCTGGCGCACAACCTGCTCGGCGGCCGGACGATCTTCGACTATTACGCCGACAGGGGCAGGAAACCCAACCAGCGCAACATCGTCTCGGACCAGGATCCGATCAACGAGCGTGACGGCACGGCCGTCAGCGCGATCATCGACTGGGACTTCGCCGACGGCTGGAACCTTAAGTCGATCACCGCCTGGCGCGATTTCAGCCGTTTCCTGCGCGACGACCTCGATGGTTCCGACGTCGACATGTTCGGCCAGAACAACTACATCGAGGACAGCGAGTCCTGGAGCCAGGACTTCACCGTTGCCGGCACGGCGGCCAACGTCGAGTGGTTGATGGGTGCGAACTACTTCAGCGAGAAGATGCACGGCGAGGTGAAGGTGCCGCTGACCAACCTCGGCCTGATCTTCGGTGCGCCGGCAGACGCGTTCAACGACGGCAACTACTGGCAGAACGGCGACGTCGACATCGAGGCCTACGGCCTGTTCGTGCAGGGCAGGTACGCGTTCACCGACGCGTTGGCCCTGACGCTGGGTGCGCGCTACAACTACGAGAAGCGCGAAGGTACCGGCTCGTTCATCTTCGACGCGATCGGCGTCAACGTGCCGACGGACAAGGAAAAGTCCTGGGACAGGGTCACGCCGAAGGTGCTGCTCGAGTACAAGACCCCCGGCGACGGCCTGGCCTACCTGCAGTTCACCCAGGGCTTCAAGTCGGGCGTGATCAACATCGGCAGCCTCAACGACGTCATCGACCCCGAGTACGTCGACGCGTACGAAATCGGCTACAAGATGCCGTTCGCCAACGACCGCGCCTCGCTGCGTACCGCCGCCTTCTACTATGACTACACCGACCTGCAGGTCGGCTTCGTCAACGCGCAGAGCGTCGTGGAGACAGTCAATGCCGCGTCGGCCGAGATCATGGGCGTCGAAGTCGAGTTGTTCGCGCGCTTCACGGAAGGGCTGTCCGGCAACCTCTCGGCCACGTGGCTCGATGCGACGTACACGGAATTCGTTACGGGTGACTACCGCCAGAACTTCGACCAGGTCGACCTCTCTGGCAACTACCTGCAGAACGCCCCGAAGTACACGCTGAATGGGGTCCTCGACTATCGCCGGCCGGTGACGGAGACCGGCGCGTTCGTCGGCCGCATCGAGGCGTCGTACCAGGACAAGGTGTACTTCACCGAGTTCAACAACTCGGACGCCGAACAGGATGCCTACGGCCTGCTGAACCTGATGGCCGGCTACGAGGGTGGCGACGGCAAGTGGAGCGTCATGGGCTGGGTCCGCAACGCGACCGACGAGTTCATCTACAGCAACAACATCATCACGGCGCCGCTGTACGGCAGCGTCCGCGTGGGTTCGCTGCTGCCGCCGCGCACGTACGGCCTGACCCTCTCCCTGAACTTCTGACGGGGGCGGGGACCGGCCGTGGTGCTGCGCGTCGGCGACGTGCGGGTCCATCACGTCGAGGAGTGGCAGGGGAATTTCCTGCCACCCTCGGCTTTCTTCGTAGGGTATGACGAAGCGACGTTCCGGAGCTTCGCGCCCGGGCTGACGCCGCAGTACTACCGTGACGACGCGGACAGCATCTACGCGTTCCTGCAGAGCTGGATCCTCGAGGTCGACGGCGGCACTGTCCTGTACGACACCGGGGCTGGCAACGCCAAGGAGCGGCCCGGCATTCCGCTATTCGGCGGACTCGACACGCCTTTTCTGACGCGGTTGGCGGCCGCGGGCTTCGCCCCGGACGACATCGACATCGTCATCTGCTCGCACCTGCACATCGACCATGTCGGCTGGAACACGCAGTTGCACGCGGGCCGCTGGGTGCCGACGTTTCCGAACGCGCGTTATCTTTTTTCCGCGATCGAACGCGACTACTGGGATCCGGAAGGCCGGGGTGCCCGCCCGACGGCAGCTGGTGCGATCGTGAACACCAACGTCTTCGAGGACAGCGTGCAACCGCTGCTCGACGCGGGCATCGCCGAACTGGTGGGCGAGGGGTACCGCGTCAGCGAGTCGATCACGCTGCGGCTCGGACCGGGCCACACGCCGGGCCACCTGATCATGGACGTGCGCTCTGCCGGTGACAGCGCGCTGTTCGTAGGGGACATCCTGCATCACCCGGCGCAGGTCTATTGCCCCGACTGGAACAGTCCTTTTTGCGAGGATCAGCCGCAGGCGCGTCTGACGCGCCGGCGCGTGCTGGAAGACGCCGCCGATCGCAATGCGCTGGTGGTCCCGGCTCACTTCGGCGGCGTGCACTGCTGCCGTGTGCGTCGCCGCGGCGACGCGTTCGAACCCATTTTCGAGACGCCATGAACGCGACCGCGCCGCTCGACGCCGGCTACCGTTTCGATCCGGCCGATCCCGACCTCATCCGTCATCCGTACCAGCCGTACTACGAGTACCTGCGGCGTGCGCCTGGCCTGCACAAGGCCGCGACCGAGTATTACGTGGCAGCGCGCTACGCCGACGTGCGCGACGTGATCACGAACCACGCGGCGTTCGGGCAGGGCAACTTCGTCCGCAACATCCAGTTGTACTACGGCCCGGACTTTGACGTCCTGGCGCACTCGTCGTACCGCTGGCTGTCCGAAGTGTTCGTGATGCAGGATCCGCCTGCGCACACGCGACTGCGCAAGCTCGTGGCGTTTGCACTCACGCCCAGGCGCGTCGCGGCAATGCAGCCGCGGATCCAGCAGATCGTTGACGGATTGATCGACGCGATGCCGGCCAAAGGCGAGATCGAACTGCTCTGGGACTTCGCTTACCAGCTGCCGACGCTCGTGATGTGCGACATGCTCGGCCTCGAAGGCGAAGAGCGCTCGCCGGCCCGCCTTGCGCAGCTGACGCGAGCCGTTGCCGAGTCGTTCATCGTGTTCGAGACGCGCGCGCTCGAGCCCGAGTTGCTCGCGCAGGCCGACGCGCAGATGGATTTTCTCAACGATTTCTTCGGCCGGATCTATGACCGCAAACGCGCCAACCCGCAGGACGACCTGACCAGCGCGCTGGTGCAGGCGAAGGACGAGGACGGCTCGGCCCTGACCAAGGCGGAGGTCGCGAACGTGATCGTGGCGATGTTCGGCGCGGGCTTTGAGACCACGGCGCACCTGATTGGCAACGGCATGCTGACGCTGCACCGGGAACGGGGGCAGTGGCAGGCCCTGGCCGCGAACCCGGAAGAGATCGCGCCACGCGCGGTCGAGGAAGTGCTGCGTTTCGAATCGTCGCTGCAGGGCACGTACCGCACGGCGCTGCAGCCCGCGATGGTCGGTGGCTTCAGCGTGCAACCGGGCGAGCGCGTGCTGTGCCTGCTCGGCGCGGCCAATCGTGATCCGTCCGTGTTCGAACGCGCCGACGTGATGGACGTCACGCGCAAGGATTCGCGCATGCTGTCGTTCGGTGGCGGCATCCACCACTGCATCGGGCAGCAACTCGCGCGGCTCGAAGGTCGTGTCGCGTTCACGTCGCTCGCCCGGCGCCTGCCGCACATCGAAGTCGACGTCGAGCGCGCCGTGTGGCGGGCGGGCTTCCTGTTTCGCGGCCTGACCGAATTGCGCTGCCGGGCCTGACCCGGAACTCTGTTCACTTCCGGTTCAGGAAAGCCTTCATCCGCAGGCGGAAGCCTTCGGTGCCGCTCAGCAGCGACTGCTGCCGGTCTTCGTTGGCAATCGCGGATTCGATGCCCGGCGCGTCGATGCCGACCTGCAGGCCTTGCTTGGTCAGCGCCAGGCCGAGCGGATCCGCCTGCAACAGCGAGTCCACGGTCTTCGCACCCGCGGCTTCGAGTTCGGCCGCCGGCACGACCGCCGTGACGAACCCGAGCGCAGCGGCGCGCGTCGCGTCGAGAAACGACCCCGTCAGCAGCATCTCGGCCGCGACCGAGGTGCCGACTGCGCGGGGGAGCAGGTAGCTCATGCCGACGTCGCAGCCGCTCAGACCCACTTTGATGAACGCGGCATTCATGCGTGTTTCCGGCGTGCACAGCCGGATATCGGAGGCGAGCGCGAGTGCGAAGCCGCCGCCGGAGGCTGCGCCCTGCACGAGGCAGACGATCGGCTGCGGACAGCGGCGCATCGCAACGAAGATGCTGCTGAGACGCTGCTGGAAGCGCAGGCGCGCGGCCGTGTCGAGTTCCTCGATCAGTCCCGTCATCTCCCGCAGGTCGAGGCCGGCGCAGAAAGCCTTGCCCGTCGCGCGCAGCACGATCACGCGTGTCTGGGTGTCGTGCACCCTCGCGCCGAAATACTCGGCGAGCTCGGCGATCATGCGGACGTTCATCGCGTTCAGCGCGTCGGGCCGGTCGAGCGTCAGCCAGTCGACGTCGCCGCGCCGTTCGACACGGAAGGTTTCGTAGGGAGAGTCTTCGATCGTGTCCATGGTCGTCCTGCCGTCAGGTCTTCGCGAGCACGCCGCCGTCGAGCGGGATGACGTTGCCGGTCATGTACGAACTGGCCCGCGAGCCGAGGTAGAGCGCGAGCGCGCCAATGTCGTCTTTCGAGCCTTCGCGACCGAGCGGGATGCTTTTGCGCATCTCCGCCATGCGCTCTTCGTTGCTGATCATGAAGTGCGTCATCTTCGACGGGAAGAACCCCGGCGAGATCGCGTTCACGACGATGCCGCGCGGGGCCAGTTCCGCCGCCAACACTTTCGTGAGCTGATGGATCGCGGCTTTGCTCGCCGCGTATGACCAGGCGCGCAGCACCTGGCTGGTCACGCCGTACACCGAACCGATGTTGATGACGCGGGCAGGGTCGGCCGCGGTTGCCGCGGCTTGCAGCCTGGCGAGAAACGTCTGGACCAGCACGAACGGGGCTTTGACGTTGACGCCCATCACCGAGTCCCACGCCTCGGCCGGGAACTTCTCGACCGACGATCCCCAGGTGATGCCGGCGTTGTTGATCAGGACGTGCAGCTTGTCCTCGCCCGCGAGCGCAGCGCGCAGCGCCTCCACACCTTCCGGCGTGGCCACGTCGCCCTGGACGGCATGCACCTCGCCGTGCGCAGCGAGCTCCTGCCGGGCCGCTGCCAGTGGCTCAGGCTTGCGTCCCGTGATGTACACGCGCGCTCCGCTGCGCAGGTAGGCCTCCGCCATGGCGAGGCCGAGGCCCGACGAGCCTCCGGTGATCACGGCCGTCTTGCCCGCGACGGAAAACAGGTCGGCATACGGATTCTGTGGCTGGTTCTGCGGCATGTCTGGCCCCCGGATTGACCGATAACTACAAAAATAAAACCGCTAGTAGATTTTTTATACCATTAGTATACTCGGGCGCACGGAGCCAAACGACCCATGCACAGCCACGACCAGCGACCGCCGGCCTACCGCAGCGCTTCGGGCATCGAGCTCAAGGCGAGCTACGGCCCCGAAGACATCCCGGTGGAGCATGCCCGCATCCTGGGCGCGGCTCCCGGCCAGCCGCCGTTCCACCGTGGCGGGTTTGCGCAAGGCTACCGCACCAAGCCCTGGCGCATCTTCCAGCTGAGCGGCTTCGGCAAGCCCGAGGACGAGAACGAGCGCATCAAGTTCCTGCTCCGCAACGGCGAGACCGGGTTCCTGATGGAGCACGACCGCAACACGGCCGATCATCTCTACAACGTCGACCATCCGGACGTCGTCGCGCGCAAGGAAGACGTCGGTCTCACCGGCGCGGTCATGCAGAGCGTGCGCGAGACCGAGTTGTGCCTCGCCGACCTGCCGATCGAGAGCACGTTCGGGCACGCGGGCGGTGCCGTAGTGCAGCACGCGCCGTTCGCGCTCGCCGCTTATTGGACGGTCGCAAAACGCCGCGGCATCCCGCTCGCCCAGCTCTTCGGCACGGGGCAGAGCGATTTCTTCCTGACCTACCTCGGCTGTGTCACCAAGCAGCAGGTGCCGACGGCTCCCGGCCTGCGGCTCAACGCGGACATCATCGAGTTCTGCAGCGAGCACTTGCCGAAGTGGGTGCCGGTCTCGATCGCCGGTTACAACGGCGGCGACACCGGCCTCAATGCCTGGCAGGAACTCGGCGCGGTGATGGCCAACGCCGTCGAATACCTCGACGAGGTGAAGCGTCGTGGCCGCATGGACATGACGCTCGCGGCGCAGCGTGTCGGCGGCGTCAATTTCCGCACGACCATGGAGATCTTCGAGGACGCGGCGAAGCTGCGCGCCGCCCGCAAGATGTGGCACAAGCTGCTGACCGAACGCTACGGCGTCACTGATGAGCGGGCGCTGCGCATGCGCATCCACATCGTCACGTCGGGCGCGTACATGCAGTACCAGCAGCCGTTCAACAACATCGTGCGCGGCACGCTGATGGCGCTGACGGCCGTGCTGGGCGGCACTCAGTCGCTCGGCGTGTCGGGCTACGATGAGGCGATCTCGATCCCGAGCGAGCACGCGCACCAGATGGCCGTGCGCATCCAGCAGATCCTCGAGCACGAGACCAACATCCCGGCCGTGACGGATCCGCTCGGCGGTTCCTACTACGTCGAAGCGCTGACGGCCGAGCTCGAGCGCCGCGCCTGGGAATTTGTCGACCAGCTGCTGGCGCAGGGCGGTTTCCTCGCCACGCTCGATTCCGGCTGGCTGCACACCCGCGCGCGTGAGAACCAGGAGTCGCAGGCGATCGCGGAAGCCCGTGGCGAGCGCAAGATCGTCGGCGTGAACTGCTTCAAGGAAGACATCACGCCGTGGGAAGTCGACGGCTTTCCGCCCGTGACGGACGCGTACCCGGTTGCGCTCGAGCGGCTCAACGCCGTTCGCCGCGAACGGCACGAGACGGCCGCGACGGCCGCGATGCGCGACCTCGCGGCGACGTGTCGTGATCCCGAGCGCAACATCATGCCGGTCATGATGCAGGCCGTGGATGCGGAGGTGACGATCGGCGAGATCGGCGACATCTTCCGCCAGGCCTGGGGCGACTGGCAGACTCCGAAGCTCGTCTGACGCGCCGCGGCAGCAACAAGGCACACCATGTCATCCGTAGCCAACGAATCGACGACCGCAACCGGCTCCCCTGCAGCGACGGAAGGTGCGCCGCGCCGCATCCTGCTCGCGAAGACGGCCCTCGACGGTCACTGGCGCGGCATCTCCGTCGTCGCACGCGCGCTGCGCGACGGCGGTTTCCAGGTGATCCTGGGTGGCATGAGCACCGGCACGGAGATCGTGCGTGCGGCGATCGACGAAGACGTCGATCTCGTGGGGTTGAACGTCGGTGGTCACGTCGAGGTGGCGGAACGCATCATCGGTGAACTGCGCGCCGCGCGTGCCGACCTGCCGATCTTCGCGGGCGGCATCATTGCGCCGTGGGCGGCCAAGCGGCTGAAGGCGCTCGGCGTCGAAGTCTTTCCGCCCGGCTCGCAGCTCGACGAGATTGTCGCCTGTGCGCGCCGGCTGACCGGCACCGAACCCGTCAGCGGCTGAGCACGCCCGCGAGCAACGCCGCGCCGGCCTGATTCAGGTCGGACTCTCCTGCCTGCACGGCTGCGATCATCCGGGTGAATTCCGCTGTTTTCAGCGTTGATTCGATGCGGGCGTCCAGCTGGGCCGAGACGAGTCTGCGCAACGCCAGCCGCAGCAGACGCTGCTGTCGCTGGGCCATCGCGCCGGTCTGCAGCAGGTGGGCACGATGCGCCGCGATCGCCTCCCAGACGTCGTCCGTGCCGCGGTCCTCGCTTGCCACGGTCTCAACGATCGGTGGTCGCCAGGCTGTCGGCGGCAACTGGCTCACGGTGCGCTCGAGGTCGAGCCGGGTGGCCTGCGTGCCTGCGCGATCCGCCTTGTTGATCACGAAGATGTCGGCCATCTCGAGCAGCCCGGCTTTGACCGCCTGCACTTCGTCACCCGCGCCCGGATTCAGCACGACGACCGTCGTGGTCGCCGCCTCAACGACTTCGAATTCGGTCTGGCCGACACCGACAGTCTCGATCAACACCCAGGGCCAGCCGGCCGCATCGAGCGCGCGAATCGCGAACGGCGTGGCGAGCGCGAGACCGCCCGCGCCGTTGTCGGCCGTCATCGAGCGCACGAAGACGCGTTCGTCCGCCGTGGTGTGCTCCATGCGCAGTCGATCACCGAGCACCGCGCCGCGCGTGAGCGCCGACACCGGATCGAGCGCGAGTACGGCGACGCGTTGGTTGCGACGCACGGCCGACTTGAGCAGCGATCCGACGAGAGTGGACTTGCCGGCGCCGGGAGGGCCGGTGAGTCCGACCGTCGCGGCCCGGCCCGTGTGCGGTGCGAGCACCGCATCGATCGCGGCGGCCTCGAGCGGCTGCCGGTCGATCAGCGTGATTGCGCGGGCGAGTGCGGCGCGGTCACCGCGCAACAGCCGCCCGAGCAGATCCGCCGGCACCGTCAAGTCAGAGAGCCTTGCGCAGCAGCGGCACCAGGGCTTCGGCGTTGGCGATCGGGCGCGGGTTGGTGCCGCACCAGATGTCCTGGAACGTATAACCCGCGAGTGGTGCGAGGTCGGCTTCCTTGAGACCGACCGCCGTGAGGCTGCGCGGCATGCCGAGTCCACGGATCGCTGCGTCGGCCAGTTCGTGTGCCGGACGGTTCGGTTGCCCGAACGCGATGCTGATCAGCTTCTGGCGTTCGCCGTTGACGACGCTGTTGTACTCGAGCGCGAACGGGGCCATCACGCACGACGTGTAACCGTGCGGCACGTCGAACGAACCGCCGAGTGCGTGGCCGACGGCGTGGCTGATGCCCATCGGCAGGCCGCAGACGATCGACGTCATCGAGCACCAGGCGCCCATCTGGCACATCTGCCGGGCTTCGAGGTCGTTCGGGTTGGCCTTCACGCGCGGCAGGCCCTGCGACAGCAGGCGCACTGCGTTCATCGCCATGCCGTCGTACCAGTCGTTGGAGTTGAGCGAGCCGAGGGTCTCGAACGCGTGATCGAAAGAACGCACGCCGGTCGACAACCAGATCCACTCGGGGGTATGCAGGGTGAGCGCCGGATCCATGATGACCGCGCGCGCAGTCATCTTCGGGTGCACGTAACCCTGCTTGACGTTGGTGACCTTGTCCGTCGCACCGGAAAGCGCGTTGAACTCACCGCCCGACAGCGTGGTCGGCGCGATCACCACGGGAATATCCGGTCCTGCGAACGCCGGTGCGGTGACCGTGTGATCGGCGTTGACGACGATGTGGTACGCCTCCATGGACTCGGGCGTGCGCAGGCCGTGCTTGAGGCAGACCGCGAGGATCTTGGTGAGGTCGGTGCACGAGCCGCCGCCGATCGACACCAGCAGGTCGGGCGCCAAGGGCTCGGCAGCGGCGACTGCGGCAGCAACGTCTTCGCGCGGCACGTGTGGACGCACCTTGTCGAACACGCCGACGAGCCTGGTGCCGAGCGCGCGGCGCACCTTTTCGATCTCGTCGGTCTTGTTGTTCAGCGTGTTGCTGCAGACGAGGAAGACGCGCTTCGCGCCAATCGTCGCGGCTTCATCGGCGAGTGCCTGGGCCACCGGGCGGCCGCTGTGGACGCGCTCCAGTGGGGTGAGTCCGATCATCGTCTGGTCCATGGACGGCTCCGCGAAAAAGCCGGGAAAATCCCCTGCGCGCTCGATTGTATCGACGTTACCGATGGTGTACAAAGTATTACTAACGGGAAGCAACGCAGACCGCCAAGTAGAGTTCGTCCAGGCCGGACGAACGTCGTCTTGCGCTGCAAGAGCATTCGTTTCCAAGGGGGGAGATCATGCCGAGCGCGCCGGCCACACCAGCCACTGGCCACGCTGATCCGCGCGTACCTGCGCGGGATCGTTGCGTCGTCCGCTACCTCATCGACCACTGGGCCGCCGAGCGCGGCGACCAGCCGTACGTGATCTTCGACGGCGGCCGGCACTGGACGTATCGCGAACTGCGCGAGAAGGTGATCGCGATCGCGGCCGGCCTGCAGCGGGCCGGCGTGAAGCAGGGCGAGCACGTGCTGTGCTGGCAACCGAACACGCCCGAGATGCTGCTCACGTACTACGCGCTCAATTACCTCGGTGCGGTGTACGTGCCGATCAACACGGCGTATCGCGGCGGCGTGCTCGAGCATGTCATCGAGAATTCGGATGCAAAGCTCGCGGTCGTGCATGGCGACCTCGTGCCGCGATTGAAGGAAGTCGCACTCGCAAGACTCGAACGATTGGTGGTCACGGGTACCGACGAGGTCCCGTCCGCGCCGCTGCCCGCGATTCTCTTCTCGACGCTGACCGGCAATGAGGCGGACCTGCAGCCGCTCGCGCGGCCGATCGAGCCGTGGGACACGCAGTCGATCATCTACACGTCCGGCACGACGGGTCCGTCGAAAGGCGTGCTCTCGTCGTACCTGCACATGTATACGAACCCGGGCCCCGAGTCCTGGTACTTCATCGACGGAGCCGACCGCTTCCTCGTCAACATGCCGATGTTCCACATCGGCGGCATGGGGCTCAGTTTCGCGATGCTGGCGCGGGGCGGCTCGATCGTCCTGCCGGAGCGCTTCTCGACGGATACGTTCTGGCCGCTGGTGCGCGCGACCGAAACGACTGCGGTGTTCCTGCTCGGCGTGATGGCGACCTTCCTGCTCAAGGCACCCGCCGGGCCACAGGATCGCGATCACAAGGTGCGCAAGTGCTTCATCGTGCCATTGAGTGACGGCGCGGAAGAATTCCACCAGCGCTTCGGCCTCGACGTGTACACGATCTTCAACATGACCGAGATCTCGTCGCCGATCGTCTCCGAGCCGAATCCGCAGGTGCGCGGCACCTGCGGCAAGGTGCGGACCGGCGTCGATGTCCGGCTCGTCGATGACAACGATTGCGAAGTCGCCATCGGTCAGGTCGGCGAGATGATCGTCCGCACCGACCGTCCGTGGGCGATGAACAGTGGTTATTACAAGAACGCCGAGGCGACCGCGCGCGCGTGGCGCAACGGCTGGTTTCACACCGGCGATGCGTTCCGCATGGACGAGGAGGGCAACTTCTTCTTCGTCGACCGCATCAAGGATGCGATCCGCCGTCGCGGCGAGAACATCTCTTCGTTCGAGGTCGAAGCCGAGATCGTCCGCTTCCCCGCGGTGCGCGAGGCCGCGGCGGTCGCGGTACCCAGTGAACTCGGCGAGGACGAAGTGCTGGCGATCGTCGCGCCGGCGCCGGGGCACACGATCGACCCTGCTGCGCTGCTCGAGTTCCTGCGCGGACGCCTGGCCTATTTCATGATCCCGCGGTACGTGCGGGTGCTGCCCGAGCTGCCGAAGACGCCGTCGGCCAAGGTGCTGAAGGCCGACCTGCGCCGGCAGGGGGTTACTGCGGATACCTGGGATCGCGAGCAGGCCGGTATCGTGATCCGTCGCGACCAGATCGGGAGCTGAGACGTTGGCCACGGGAAAAACGACGCCCAGTGCGGCCCGCGTGACGAGTGCGGCCGCAGAGAACGGCAAGACCCACGAGTTGCGCACCGAGGTGCAGGAATTCAAGCGCCGCCGCATCCTCGAGGAAGCGCGTGAGCTCTTCTTCGCGCAGGGCTACGAATCCACGACGCTCGATTCGATCGCCGAGTCGCTCGACGTCACCAAGCCGTTCCTCTACTCGTACTTCCGCAACAAGAGCGAGATCCTGAACGCGATCTGCGAAATCGGCATCACGGAGTCGATTGCGGCGCAGGAAGAAGTGCTGGCGATGGACCTCGCGCCGTCCGAGAAGCTGCGGCTCATCGTCGAACGCGTCACGTCTATCGTGATCCGCGACCAGAAGTATGTCGTCGTCTACAACCGCGAGGAAAAGAACCTCGAAGACGCCGAGCAGAAGCATCTGATCGACATGCGCAAGTCGTTCGACCAGCGGCTCGCAAAACTGCTCGAGGAAGGCAATGCCAGTGGCGACTTCGCGGTGGATCAGCCGCGCATGCTGGCGGTGTCGATCAGCGGCACTCTCACCTGGGTGGCGACGTGGTATCGGTCGCGCGCCGCCTACACGGTGACCGACGTCGTGATGCACATGATCCAGACAGTCGAACGCATGGTCGGCAAGAAGTCCCGCGCCAGGTAGGCGCCCCGCGTACGCGAGACGAACGAGAGACGCTACCCATGGCCATGCGCCGCACCATCTTCGAACCCGAGCACGAGATCTTCCGAGACGGCGCTCGCCGCTTCTTCCAGGCCGAAATCGCGCCGCATGCGGAACGCTGGCGCAAGCAGGGCATGGTCGACCGCGAGGCCTACCTCAAGGCCGGCGAGCAGGGCTACCTGCTGCTGTGGGCCGACGAAAAATACGGTGGTGCGGGCGTCGCCGATTTTCGTTACGAGCAGGTGCTGATCGAGGAGAACATCCGCCACGGCGAGCCGTGTTTCTACCTCAACCTGCACTCGCGCCTGGTGGGTCCGTATTTCGGCCAGCTCGGCAACGACGAGCAGAAGGCCCGCTTCCTGCCTGCGTTCGTGCAAGGCGCGAAGATCCTGGCCGTTGCCATAACGGAGTCGGGCGCCGGCAGCGACGTGGCCAGCATGAAGACGCGCGCCGAGGACAAGGGCGACCACTGGCTGCTGAACGGTTCGAAGACGTACATTTCCAACGGGCAGCTCGCGGACGTCGTGGTCGTCGCGGCACGCACGGTGCCCGACCAGCGCTACGGCATCGGGCTCTTCATCGTCGAGCGTGGCATGGAAGGCTTCGAGCGCGGGCGCCACCTGCAGAAGATCGGCCTGCATGCGCAGGACACGTCCGAGCTGTTCTTCAAGGATGTGAAGGTGCCGAAAACCAACGTGCTGGGCGACCCGGCCAAGGGCTTCCACTACCTCACGCACTTCCTGGCCGAAGAACGGCTGATTGGCTCGGTGCAGTACACGACGGGAGCCCAGCTGGCGTGGGACCTCACGCTCGACTGGGTCAAGGAGCGCCGCATGTTCGGCAAGCCGCTCGGCGCGTTCCAGAACACCCGCTTCAAGCTCGCCGAACTGCGCGCACAGATTGATGCTGCGCAGGTTTTCGTCGACACGCTCGTGACTGAACACCTGCAAGGCAAGCTGAGCGCGGATCTCGCGGCCGAGGCCAAACTGCTGACCAGCGAACTCGAGTTCCGCACGGCCGACGAATGCCTACAGCTCTTCGGGGGAGCCGGCTACATGGAGGAGTACCGTATTTCGCGGTGCTTCACGGACGCGCGGGTCTCGCGGATATACGCGGGTGCGTCCGAGGTCATGAAGGAGATCATCTCGCGCGGTTTCGGACTCGATGACCGCAAGCTGACCTGACCCCGGCCCGGCGCGCCTAAGTCCCTGAATCTACTGGCCCCCGAAATAGGGGGGAAATAGGGGACGCTCACCTAATTCACCTAATTCTGCAGAACAGGTGCGCGTCCCCTGTTTCCCCCATTACAAATTCTACTGTGGTGCGGCAGACTTGTCCGGTTAGGCGGCGCCTTTCCCAACGGCGCGGCCCGCTACTCGGAACCAGATGCAGGGAGAGACTCATGCTGTACACGGGACCCGCCTTCAGCGCCGCGGCGCTGGGCGATGGCATCGTCGAACTCAAGTTCGATCTCGCCGGCGAATCGGTCAACAAGCTCAACCAGGTCGCGCTGCGGGATTTCGCGGCGGCGACACAGGCGATCGCGAAAGACGGCAGTGTTAAGGGAGTCGTCGTGACGTCGGGCAAGTCCGTCTTCATCGTCGGCGCCGACATCACCGAGTTCGGCGCGATGTTCGCGGCCGGCGAAGCAGCCATCGCGAAGTCCGTGCTCGAAGTGAATCGCATGCTGTGCGCGTTCGAGGACCTGCCGTTCCCGACGGTAGTGGCCATCAACGGCGTGTGCCTCGGCGGTGGCCTCGAGCTGGCGCTCGCAGCCGACTACCGCGTGATATCCACGGCGGCCTCGGTCGGCTTCCCGGAAGTGAAGCTCGGCATCTTCCCGGGTTTTGGCGGCTCGGTGCGCATGCCGCGCATCATCGGCGTCGACAACGCAGTGGAGTGGATCTGTGCGGGCGCCGACAAGAAGCCTGACGCCGCGCTCAAGGACGGAGCCGTGGACGCGGTGGTCGCGCCCGAGCAGCTCCGTGAGGCCGCGATCGCAATGCTCAAGCAGTGCATCGCGGGCAAGCTCGACTGGAAGGGTCGCCGCGCCACGAAACTCGCACCCATCAAGCTCAACAAGATGGAAATGACGATGGCATTCACGTCGTCGATGGCGGTCGTGGGGGCGCAGGCGGGCCCCAACTACCCCGCGCCGATGCTGGCCATCAAGAACATGCAGGAAGCGGCTACGCTCGGCCGTGACGCCGCGCTCGAGGTCGAGGCCAGGTACTTCGCCAAGGCGGCGTTGACGCCGCAGTCGAACGCGCTGATCGGCGTTTTCCTCGCCGACCAGGGTGTGAAGAAGGCGGCCGGCGCCTGGGAAAAGAAAAGCAAGAAGGAGATCAAGCAGGCGGCCGTGCTTGGTGCCGGCATCATGGGCGGCGGCATCGCCTACCAGGCGGCTTTCAAGGGCACGCCGATCGTCATGAAAGACATTCGCGATGACGCGCTCGCCCTCGGCATGAACGAAGCCGGCAAGCTGCTCTCGAAGCAGGTCGAGAAGGGCAGGATGACGCCCGCCAAGATGAGCGAGACGCTGAGCCGCATCCGGCCGACGCTGAACTACGGCGACTTCGGCGGTGTCGACATCATCATCGAGGCAGTCGTCGAAAATCCGCAGGTCAAGAAGGCGGTGTTCGCGGAAGTCGAGGGCCTCGTGCGCGACGACACGATCATCGCGTCGAACACGTCGACGATCTCGGTCAGCCTGCTGGCCGAAGGCCTCAAGCGGCCGCAGAACTTCGTCGGCATGCACTTCTTCAACCCGGTGAACATGATGCCGCTGGTGGAAGTCATCCGCGGCAAGCAGTCGTCCGAGGAGGCCGTGGCCGCGACCGTGAAACTGGCGAGCAAAATGGGCAAGACACCCGTCGTCGTGAACGACTGCCCGGGATTCTTCGTCAACCGCGTGCTGTTCCCGTACTTCGCCGGCTTCCACATGCTGCTGCGCGACGGCGCGGACTTCCAGGCGGTCGACAAGGCGATGGAGAAGTTCGGCTGGCCGATGGGTCCGGCGTACCTGATGGACGTGGTCGGCATGGACACCGCAGTGCACGCGGCGGCCGTGATGGCGGAAGGCTTCCCCGACCGCATGAGCCACGACTGGAAGAACACGACGCAGGTGCTGGTCGCAAACCAGCGCTACGGCCAGAAGAACGGCAAGGGCTACTACGTCTACGCACCGGACAAGAAGGGCAGGCCGAAGAAGTCAGTGGACCCGGCGACGTACGACCTGCTCAAGGACGTGGTCGCACCGCGCAAGGAGTTCACGCCCGAGGAGATCGTCGCGCGCTGCATGGTGCCGATGGTCAACGAGGTTGCCCGCTGCCTCGAGGAAAAGATCGTCGCCTCGCCGTACGAGGCCGACATGTCGCTGCTCTACGGCATCGGCTTCCCGCCGTTCCGCGGCGGCGCCTGCCGCTACATCGACCAGACGAGCGTCGCGGACTTCCTCGCCACGGCCGACAAGCTCGCCCCGCTCGGCAAGCTGTACGAGGCGCCAAAGCTGCTGCGCGACATGGCTGCCTCCGGCAAGAAGTTCTTCGGCTGACCGCGGCCCCCACGGAATACACGGAGAGATCAAGATGAGTCTGAATCCCCGCGATGTCGTCATCGTCGATGGTGTCCGCACCGCCATGGGCCGCTCGAAAGGCGGCATGTTCCGCAACGTACGTGCCGAGGTGCTCTCGGCCGAATTGATCAAGGCACTGTTCCGGCGCAATCCCGCCGCGGACATGAACGAAGTCGAGGACGTGATCTGGGGCTGTGTGAACCAGACGCTCGAGCAGGGCATGAACGTTGCCCGCAACGCGCTGCTGCTCGCCGGCATGCCGCACACGGTGCCCGGCCAGACGGTCAACCGTCTCTGCGGTTCGTCGATGCAGGCGCTGCACACGGCGGCCGCGCAGATCATGACGGGGCAAGGTGACGTGTTCGTGATCGGCGGCGTGGAGCACATGGGCCATGTCAACATGATGCACGGCATCGACCTGAACCCGTCTGCGTCGACGCAGTATGCCAAGGCGTCGAACATGATGGGCCTGACTGCCGAGATGCTGGGCCGCATGCACGGCATCACGCGCGAAATGCAGGACAAGTTCGCTGCGCGCTCGCACGCCAAGGCCTGGGAAGCCACCCAGACCGGCCGCTTCAAGAATGAGATCGTGGGCATCGAGGGCCACGACGCGATGGGCTCCCGGGTGCTGTGCGAGATCGACGAGGTGATCCGCCCCGAAACGACCGTGGCAGCGTTGGCTGCGCTGGCGCCAGCGTTCGATCCCAAGGGCGGCACGGTTACGGCAGGGTCATCGTCGGCGATTTCGGACGGCGCCTCGGCGATGCTGGTCATGAGCTACGAGCGTGCCAAGGCGCTCGGCCTCAAGCCGCGTGCGAAGATCCGCGCGATGGCTGTCGCAGGCTGCGATCCGGCGATCATGGGTTATGGCCCGGTGCCGGCGACGAAGAAGGCGCTGAAGCGCGCCGGCCTGAAGATGGAAGACATCCAGGTCGCCGAGCTCAACGAGGCGTTCGCCGCGCAGTCGCTGCCGGTCATCAAGGACCTCGGGCTGATGGACACCTTCGAAGAGAAGGTGAACCTGAACGGCGGCGCCATCGCCCTCGGTCACCCGCTCGGCTGCTCGGGAGCGCGCATCACGACGGCGCTGGTCAACGTAATGGAACAGAAGAACGCCACGCTGGGTATCTCAACGATGTGCATCGGTCTCGGCCAGGGCATCACGACGGTACTTGAGCGCATATGACCGCCGCGCCCTCTTCCGCCCAAGCGGGAGAGGGTCGGGTCGGAAGCCGCGTCCCCGTCGGCCTGGTTGCGTAGCTTCCGCATTTACGATGGCTCGGTGTGCGCATAAGCCCCGATAGTGGCGGGCGCCGTCCCGAGCAAGATTTCGATCGCAGATCTTCAGGGTGGAGGACATATGGACACGAAAGCGCGCGACGTCGCAATGGAACTGGCGGAGGACGCCCGCCAGGCGGAGTGGGAGAACGTCAGTTTCACGGCCGAGGTCTTCAAGGGCAGCTTTCGCTGGGACCTCGTGCATCCGTTCCCGGCGCAGTCGCCGGAAGACCGGAAGATCGGCGACGACTACCTGGTAAAAGTGCGCGAGGTGCTCGAGAGGCACGTCGATCCCTATCAGATCGACGAGCAAGGCGAGTATCCCGCCGCAGCGCTCGAGGCGATGGCTGCGATCGGGCTCTTCGGCATGAAGATTCCAAAGGAGTACGGCGGCCTCGGATTCTCCATCACCAATTACGCGCGCGTGCTCGGCATGATCGGCAGCTACTGCTCCAACACGGTCACTTACCTGTCGGCGCACCAGAGCATCGGCGTGCCGCAGCCGTTGCGCGAGTTCGGTACCGAGGAGCAGAAGCGCAAATACCTGCCGCGACTGGCGAAGGGGGAGATTTCCGCGTTCGCGCTGACCGAGCCGGACGTAGGCTCCGACCCGGCGCGCATGAGCACCGTGGCCACGCCCAC
>JAPLSF010000362.1 GCA_026398785.1 Pseudomonadota bacterium
GATCGGGATGCGCATCGAAGTGCAGCAGGTTGAGCGGCCCGTGCACCGCGGCCAGGCCCTCGACGAGCGGAAACGTGACCGAGTGATCGCCGCCCACAGACAACAGCGGACCAACGCGCGCGGCCTTCTCGGCCGCGGCAACAATCGCAGCATGGTCCGAACCGTCCTCACGAATGGCGACGTCACCCAGATCGACGATGGTCAGTTCGCTGCCGATCTCGGAGCCGCTCTCCGTAGCGGCGTTGCCGAACTCGGTATAGCGGCGCCAGGCCTGACGGATGGCCGTTGGCCCCGTCGCGGCGCCGCGCCGATAAGAAGAATTGACGTCTGTCGGCACGCCCAGGAGCTGGATCTGCATGCGTCGCGGCAGGCGCCACTCAGTGCAACGGCATCTGGAACGTGAACATGATCCCGCCCTGCTCGCCCGGTGCGATTGCAAAGGCCGTCTTGTCCGTGCTGACTTCGCGCCGATTCATCACGAAACGTGCGGTCGACAGACCGAGTGCGGCACCCGCGGCCACGTCCGACGCCCAGTGCGCGTTGTGATCCATGCGCAGGTACGCCGTAGCGCCGGCAAGGCCGTAACCCAGGAACCTGCGCGGCCAGCGATAGCGGTCATCGCCCGACTCCGCGAGCACCGTGCCGATCGCAAACGCGATGCCGGTGTGGCCCGACGGAAACGAATCGCCGCTTTCGAACCACTGGTCGGGATCGGTCGTCTCGTTTGGACGTTGACGACCCAACGACAACTTCAGGATCTCCGTGCTCACGACGGTAAAGGCCGTCGCCTCGATCATCGAGCCGACTTCCCGCCAGGCGCCCGGTTCATCGACGACACCGGCAAGGAGCCAGGTGCCCGCAAGCATGGCGGCGGCAGGCAGCGCGTCATCGAGGTTGTTCGGGTCTTCGCCGTCGAGCGGTGCATTGGCACCCGCAAAGTGGTCCCGCACGTCGTCGTCGAATTCATGGACGATGCCGATGGCGACCAGCGTGCTGCCGAACTCGATCCAGTCGCGGCCATCCCAGCGTAGCGGCGCGGTGAAGTACAGCTTGGTGTCCTCCAGCGCCTCGCGTGGCTGCACAGCCTGGGCGTCGCAGAGTCGCGGCTGCAGCAGGGTGGCCGCGCAGAGGCAGGCCAGGAGCAACGTGGATTCAATCTTCATCGTCTGCGAATGGTACACACGATCCGGGCTGGCGCGGTGAGCGGTGACGCGGCTGCGACGGCTGGGAGCCGATTCTCCGATGTCTGGCGGGTTAATATGCCCTACCCGGAGAAACCTCATGCGAACGACAATCCTTTGCCTCGCGCTCTGCACCGGCCTGGTCTTCGCTGGCCCGACCCGTGCCGGGAACGCCTCGGCCGCAGCCGCCTGCAAGTCGACGGTCAGCGGTGACCTGCGCCTGCATACGCTGAAAAGTGCGATCTTCGGCAACGAGCGGACGATCCGCGTGCTGCTGCCTCCAGGGTATGGCGACGCCGCCAACAAGGATCGCCGCTACCCGGTCCTGTACATGCTCGATGGCCAGAACGTGTTCGACGCGTGCCTGAGCGACGTGAGTCACCATGAATGGAGCGTCGACGAGACGGTCCAGCAACTGATGGCGGAGAACAAGATCCCAGCCCTGATCGTGGTCGGCGTCGATCACGCCGGCAAGGACCGCGCGCACGAGTACCTCCCGTACAAGGACTTCGTCGGTAACCCCGACATGGACGAGCCGGCCGGCAAGCTCTTCCCGGATTTCATGACCAGGGAGGTCATGCCGCTGGTCGACAGCCACTACCGGACACTGCCCGGCCAGCCGAACACCGGCATTGGCGGATCGTCATACGGCGGCGTGGCCACGCTGTATGCGCTGCTGGCGAAGCCCGGCCGCTTCGGCTATGGATTGATCGAAAGCCCGTCGCTGCAAGTCGGCATGGGCCAGCTGGTGCGCGATACCAGCCCGCTGGTGGCCCTGCCGGTCAAGGTGTTCGTGGCATTCGGCGGCAAGGAGGCTGACGATCCCGTGATCAGCGAGAAGTTGATCGGGCTGGTCCGCCAGGTCGAGACGAATTTCCACGCCGCCGGCTACGACGACTCGAACTTCCGCTTCGTGCTCGATCCGGATGCCGTGCATACCGAGGCAGCCTGGGAAAAGCGCTTGCCCGACGCCCTGACCTTCCTGTTCGGTGACTGGAAGCC
>JAPLSF010000176.1 GCA_026398785.1 Pseudomonadota bacterium
TGGCCGCGGCGTGTCACGCGGGTGTCGGCGAAGACGCCGCGCTCGAGGCGCTGCGACGATTCGGCGGCGTGAAGCGTCGCCTCGAGGTGCGCGGGGTCGTGCGCGACATCGTCGTGTATGACGACTTTGCACATCACCCGACCGCCATCGCGACGACCCTCGACGGCGTCCGTCGCCGGGCAGGGCAGGGCCGCGTCATCGCGGTGCTCGAGCCACGCTCGAACACGATGAAACTCGGCACGCACAAGGCCGCGCTGGCCACGTCGCTCGCCAGCGCGGACCGGGTATTCGTCTACCAGTCGCCCGAGGTGAAGTGGGACGTGGCGGACGCAATGCTGCCCCTCGGGTCGCTCGCCACGGTGCAGGCGGACCCGCACAAGCTCGTGGCTGCCCTGGTCGCAGAGGCGCGCCCGGGTGATCACCTGGTGCTGATGAGCAACGGCTCGTTCGGCGGCCTGCACGAACACCTGCTGCGGGCCCTGCGCGCCGCGGCGCCATGATTCCGCGGAAGCGGCATAATCGGCCCATGCCCGACCCGGCTTCGACGCGACAGGAAATCCCGCTGTTCCCGCTCGGCACCGTGCTGTTTCCAGGCGGTCCGCTGCCGCTGCGCATCTTCGAGACGCGTTACATCGATCTGGTGCGGCGCTGCATGCGCGAAGATTCCGGCTTCGGCGTGGTTCTCCTGACGGACGGACCGGAGGCTGGCGACGGTCCCACGGCAACGAGTGACGTCGGCACGTATGCGCGCATCGTCGACTTTTCCGGCCAGCCGGATGGGCTGCTGGGCATCGAGGCCCGTGGCGAACGCCGATTCCGCATCCTGTCGCGCAGCCGCGCGCGCGACGGTCTCAACATGGCCGAAGTAGAGTGGCTGCCGGACGAAGTCCACGTGTCGCTTCCGGACGAATTTTCCGATCTCGGCCCTGCGCTCGATTACGTGCTTGGCCAGGTCGGCGATCCCTACGAATCGCTCGAACGCCAGCTCGACGACGCCGGCTGGATCGCCGGTCGTCTTGCAGAAATCCTGCCCCTGCCGCCAGCGCACAAGCAACACTGCCTGGAGCTCGACGATCCCGTCGAGCGCCTGCGATACCTCCGGCCGTTGTTCGAAATCACGACCGAGCCGCCAACGGCAGGCAGCGAGCCCGACGAAGACTGAGTCCGTGCAAATTTCAGCGTCTGGGCGAGTAATCGCGCTCGCGGTCGCTGCCGCCCTCGCGTCGAATGACGACTTACCGCGCTCGTGCTGCGCGGCGTCTCTCAATGCAAGGAGTCATCGATCATGGACGACATCAGGGCCGCCGAAATCCTGAAATCCCTGGCCGCGGGCATGGACCCGGCCGCGGGGCAACCGCTCACCAGCATCGCGCCGTTGCAAGCGCCGGACGTCGTGCGCGCCCTGTTCCTGGCGGCCGATTCGCTCGAGATGCGCCTGCGCCAGTCGCGGCGGCAAGCCACGCTGCCGCGCAACGCCGGCAAACAGTGGTCGGCCGAAGAAGACGAGCGCCTGCTGGCGGGTTTCGACGCCGGCACGCGGGTCGACGAACTCGCAGCAACGCATGAGCGCACGCGTGCAGGCATCGAGGCGCGGCTGGTGAAGCACGGCAGGCTCGAGGCCGACCAGGCGCCCGCCGCACGCATCCGCTGAGCCGGTCACTCGCCGCGGGATACAATTGCGGCATGGTGCCGGTCCCGCCTTCCGTCGAGAGTCTCGTACCACCGGTGGCAGCCCCCGCGACGGGCCGCCGCCTGCGCGTAATGAACGTCATTCTCTCGCGCGGCTTCGCGGGCTCGGAGCGTGCGGCGGTGGAAGCCTGCGCGGCGCTGTCCCAACGGCACGACGTCGCGCTCGTCGTGCGCAGCGATCACCGCGACGGCTCGGGCGCCAGCCTGCTCGACGAACTCGAGCCCGGCATCCAGGTCTTCGAGGTGCCGCCGCGGTGGCGCACACAGCATCGACTCGCCGAGATCATCGACCAGTGGCGGCCGGACATCATTCACACGCACCTGCGCCGCGGCACACGCTATGTCGCGCGCATCAAGCGCACAGCACGCCACGTCAGCACGCTGCACCTGCATCTCAACGGTCCGCACTACCTGCGGACCGACGCGCTCTTCTGCATCTCCGAGTGGCAGCTGGCGACGGTGCCGTCCAGCTACCACGGCAAGACGTACCTGGTGCCGAACTCGCTGGTGTCGCACCCGCGGCTGCCGCCGGAGCGCACCCGCCAACTGCGTGCCGAACTCGGCGCGGGAGACGACGACTTCCTGATCGGCGGGGTCGGACGCCTGGTGCCGCGCAAGGGCTTCGACCTGCTGCTGCAGGCGTTTGCCCAGGCGCAGCTGCCGCAGGCGAGGCTCGTCATCGTGGGCGATGGCAGCGAGCGTGGATCCCTGCAGCGGCTGGCAGGGGACGGCGTGCGCTTCGCAGGCTTCCGCCGCGACGTGAAGGATCTCTACCAGGCCTTCGACCTCTTCGTGTGCCCGTCGCGGTACGAGCCCTTCGGGCGCGTGATCGCCGAAGCGCTCGACAGCGGCGTACCGGTCATTGCCTGTGAATCGCAGGGGCCGCGCGACATCGCGCGGCGGTATCCAATCGACCTGGTCCCCATCGATGATGTGGCGAAAATGGCCGCAGCCCTGCGCCGCCATCACGCCGCAGGGCGCAGGCGGATCGAATCGGACCTGTCCGAGTTCAGCCTCGAACAGACGGCTGCACGCATGGAGCAGGCGTACTGGGCCGTGCTGTCGGCGGCGGCAGCGGCCACAGGCAGTGAATCCGGATTCGCCGCAGCGCCACGAGTGATGGCCGCAGGCGCGAACGCTCCTCCCGCTCGCGTGCTGTTCTCTCCGGTATCGGGCCCCGGCGGTGCGGGCGAACTGATGCGGTGCCTGATCATCGCGCGTGAGCTCGCGCAGGCGGATCCCACCGCGGACATCCGCTTCCTCGTGAACCGCCACGCCGTGTTCCGCGAGTCAGTGAATTTCCCGATCATCGACTGCGACGCTTCGCCGACCAGGAGCACGCCGCAGGTGCTGGCGACGATCGAGTCGTTCCGGCCCGACGTGATGGTCTTCGACAATTCGGGTCGCACGTCACAGCTGCGCGCGGCCAAGCGCGTGGGGGCCCGGCTCGTCTTCTCCAGTCGCTCGCCGAAGCTGCGCTGGAAAGCGTTTCGCATCAAGTGGATGCGCCTGCTCGACGAACACTGGATCGTGTTCCCCACGTTCGTGACGGGCGGCCTGTCACGGGTCGAGCGCCTGAAGCTGCGCATCATGCCCCACTGCGGCGTGCGTCAGTTCGACACGCTGCTCACGCCTGCGGAACCCGAGCCCCGCGCCGCGTGGCTGGCACGGCAAGGGCTGCAGCCGGGCGCGTACGTCGTCTTTGTGCCGGGTGGGCGCGGCGAAGCCACCCGCGTGGCCGAACCGGCCGCACTCTTCATTGCCGCGGCGCGCGAATTCGTCGCCGCCACGGGCCAGCGCACGGTGGTGCTGACTGGTCGCAAGACGATCGCCGAGCAGGGCGATGCGCGCCTCACGTTGCTGCCGCGGGTCGAGCCCGACGAAGTGCAGTACCTGCTGTCGGAGGCGCTGCTGGTCGTCAGCAACGGCGGCTCGACGATGATCCACGTGCTGGCGCATGGGCGACCGATCATCGCCATTCCGCTCGCGGGCGACCAGGATCGGCGCATTCGCCGGGCGGTACGCCTGCAGATTGCGGCAACGGCCGCGCGCACGCCGACCGCAATCGCGCAGACCGCCGCCACGCTGCTGCACGACCCGGTCCGGCGCGCGACGATGGTTCGCTGCACTGCCGAGCTGGGTATCGCCAATGGTGTCGGCGAGGCAGTCGCGGCACTGCTCGCGCTCGCCCGTCGTCGCAGCGGCTGAAATCCGCGCTGGCAAGACCGGGATCAGCCTTCGCGCAGGATGTCGGCGAGATCGGCGACGTAGACGCGCCGCTTTGCTGCCGGACAGGCATTGAACGCGATACGCGTGTAGGTGCGGTCCCAGGCCGGATGCGGATCGACTCGCAATGTGCCGGTAGAGCGTTCGGCCAGCGGCCGGATTCCTATGCGCACCAGTTGCGTTTCGCTGCCGCGGCGCAGGTCGACGAGTCGCAGGGGTGTGGTGCCGTCACCGAATGCCAGCGGTTCGTCCACGTACGCATCCGTGAGCAGATGGCGGCCGTCGGGATGCAGGGTGGGGTGGCCTGATCCCGGTATGGCGGGCACCAGCGTTTCGCAGGTCGAGCCATCGAGCGCAAGGCGTGCGAAGCGCAGGCCGTCGCCCTGGGTGTTCAGGTTCATCAGCACGTGCTCGCCATCGGGGCACCAGTTGGGGTGATGCCCGCCCTTTGCCCAGCGCTCGGCCGAAACGGCGACGCGGACGTGGCTGCCGTCGGCTTTCATGGTGATGACGTGTTTCGCACCGTACCGACGCTTGCGCTTCCACGGCAGCAGGCTCCGCGGCAGCCAGCGCAGTGCGAGCATCAGCCGCGTGCCCTGCGGATTCCATTTGACGTGGAAGCTGAAGAAGTCCCCGCGCTCGCGCGCCACCGGCAATGGCGGCACGACTTCCGCCACGATCTGCGCGAGGGACACCAGCAGGTGCGAATTGCCGCTCTGCAGATCGGTGATCCAGATGCCGTCGTCCGCACTCGCTCCCCGGTTCTCGGGGATGTATTGCTGTGGCACCACCACGCCGTAACCTTGCTGTGTCACGGCCAGCCGACGCAGGCAGGGGCTGGCGGCCCAGCGGCCGTCGGGCGACACCGAATAGATCGTACCGCCGAGCCGCCGCGACTCGCCGGTCTGCAGGTCGAGTCGCACGCCGTACGGCATCCAGTCGCGGACTTCGATGTCGTTGAACAGCAGCGTCCGGTCGTCCGCGCCCCATTGCGTCTGCGCGCCGAGCTGCACGTCCCAGCCGCGCGTCTCGGCGACCGTGCGCAGCTCGCCGGTCACGAGATCGATGACGGCGATCTCGGCGATGTCACCGGGCTTTGGCCGGCGGTCTTCGAACGGCAGGCGCGTGACGGCCATGTAGCGGCCGGACGGACTGAAAGGCGAGCTGTCGTAATAGCGGTGAATGTAACCGGTGTCTCCCGGGGTCACGCAATGGACCGGCACGCGCGGCGCGAAATCGGTGTATGCGGGGAATGTTCCGGCGAGCGAGGGCAGCATGCCTTCATTGTAGATCGTCATGCCGCCAAAGAAATTCGGCTTGCGCCTGTGGGGCAAGTCGTCCGGGGTCGGTCGCGAGCAGGCGCCGACCAGGCTGGCAGCCGCCAGACTCGTGATCACCTCGCGCCGGTTGACTCCTGGCACGCCATTCACCGGGTGAAGATCTGTGCGAACAGTGGCTCCAGCAACGAGCCGCCGCGCAACGTCAGGTGATGACTGTCGAAATAGAGCGGCAGGCCATCGCGGGTCACGGCACAGCGCGTGTCGCGACAAAGCACGGCGTCCGGACGCAGCACCACTACGCCCGGCAGCGTGTCCAGTTCGTTGAGCACCGCGAGCACGTGCTCCTGTCGCGCCGTGTACTCCGCGCGCGTTGGCGGGTCTGGCGGCACGCGGCCGAAGCGCTGCGACCGCGCCAGCACCGACGGCACATCCCAGCCCACCTCCGGCACGGAGGCCACGAGCCACACGCGCTTGCCCTGCGCGAGCAAGGCGGTAACGGATCTGCGCAGCGCCCGAGCGAACACCTGGTGGTTGTTTGCTGGCGAACCTGCTTTCGAGTGCGAGTCGGTGAGGATTACGGTCTCGCCGGACTCGTGACCATAGCGAGTGCCTTCCGCCAGCAGGGCCCAGCGGCCTGCGAGCACGACGTCCGTGACGCTGGGCGAGCGCGCTAACAGATCGAGCACGGCTTCGGTGAAGGCATTGCAATCGTGCTCGGCGTCGTGACCGGAGACCTCGGCGTCTCGCAGCGGGGCGCAGCCAGGCCGCAGTGCGAGCTGTCCTGCAACACCCGCCTTCGCGCCCGCAGCACCGATCGCATCGGCCATGGCGCGGGCGTGTGAGTCGCCCCAGACCAGGAACGTGGGCGTTGCAGCCTGCGGACTGCCCGTCCTGCAGAGTTCGCCGCTGCGGATGCGGGCGGGCGTCGTGTCGCCGCATTCCCAGTCGCGCGAACGCCGTTCGTTGCCGCCGTCGATGATCCGGCGCACTGCCGGCTCAGACCGTGCTGGCCAGCCGTCCGCGACGATCGCGGCGCCGCTGGCGATGACCGCAACGGCCATGACGGACAGTGCGACGCCGAACAGCTGGCGCCGTTCGAGCAGGCCGCTCTTGCCGCGGAAAGGACGCTCGACGTAGCGCCAGGAAGCTACCGCCGCGATGACGGACAATGACAGCAGGAGGGCCGTTTCGCCGGTGGTCAGGTCACGTACGGCGTGGTAGCGGCCCAGCGTCAGCAATGGCCAGTGCCATAGATACAGCGAATACGAGACCAGGCCGGTCAACACGACCGGTCGCACGCTGAGCGCATCACCCACCAGGTTGTGTCCGCCGCTGCCGGCCCAGATGATCGCGCCGGCGCCGAGGCACGGCAGCAGCGCAGCCGCGCCGGGGAATGCTGTCGACGGCGAGTACAGCGTCACGCTGCATGCGATCGCCGCGATGCCAAGCAGGGCGACGAGCGAACGAAGCTGTTTTCGGTGCGACACGGGAAGCGCGCCCAGGGCCAGCAGCGCCCCGATCCCGAGTTCCCAGGCGCGCGAGGGCGCGAGATAGAACGCCGCATCCCGCTCGACTGCCACGCCGACCACGGACAGCAGGAACGATGCCGCCGTCACCAGTGCGGTTGCCGCGACGTAGCGCTTGCCGCACCGTGCCGCGACGAACGTCAGGAACAGCGGAAACAGGATGTAGAATTGTTCCTCCACGGCGAGCGACCACGTGTGCAGCAGCGGGATCTCCTCCGCCGCGCGCCCGAAGTAACCCGCCTCCTGCCAGAACAGGAAATTCGAGGCGAAGAGGCTCGTCGCCAGCACGCTCTTGGCGTAATCCGCGAGATCCGCAGGCAGCAGGAGCCAGGCAGCGAACACCGTGACCACGAGCAGCATCGCGAACAGCGCTGGAAACAGCCGGCGCACGCGCCGCTCGTAGAAGTTGGCGAGCGAGAACCTGCCGGTGTCGATTTCGTGGCGGATCAGGCCGGTGATCAGGAACCCCGAGATGACGAAGAACACGTCGACGCCGACGAAGCCGCCCGAAAACGCGCTGGCGCCCGCGTGAAACAGCACGACAGGAACGATCGCGACCGCCCTGAGCCCGTCGATGTCGGCACGGTAGTGGTGCATTCGGCGATGGCAGCTACGATCCGTGCGTGACCGGACCCGTGTGTGGGCCGGCAACGGCAGATCAGAGGCCCCTGAACACCCGGGAAGCGGCTGCGATCGTCGCGTCGATGTCGGCTTCGGTGTGCGCGACCGAAACGAACCCAGCCTCGAACGCCGACGGCGCGAGATACACGCCCTCGTTCAGCATGCCATGGAAAAATTTCTTGAAACGCTCGATGTCGCAGGCCGTGGCTTCGGCATAGCTGTTCACCTGCGCCGCCGCCGTGAAGAACAGCCCGAACATGCCGCAGACGTGGTTGGTCGCGAGCGGCACGCCTGCCTGCTCCGCTGCCTGCTTGATGCCATGCACGAGCCGGTCGGTGAGCTTGGCCAGGTGTGCATGGAAGCCCGCGGCGTCGATGCCGTTCAGCGTCGCGAGACCGGCCGCCATCGCTACTGGGTTTCCAGACAGCGTGCCCGCCTGGTAGACCGGACCTAATGGTGCGATGCGCGACATGATGTCGCGACGGCCGCCGAAGACGCCGACGGGCATGCCGCCGCCCACGATCTTGCCGAGCGTGGTGAGGTCCGGCTTGATCCCGTAGAGTGCCTGCGCTCCGCCTTTCGCGACGCGGAAACCCGTCATCACCTCGTCGAAGATCAGCACGGCGCCGTGCCTGGTGCATTCCTCGCGCAGCGCTTCGAGGAAGCCGGGCACCGGCGGAATGCAGTTCATGTTGCCGGCGACCGGCTCGACGATGACGCATGCGATGTCCGAGCCGATCTCACCGAACAGTTGCCGCACCTGCGCGATGTCGTTGTACGAGAGCGTGAGCGTGTACGCGGCGAGTTCAGGCGGTACGCCCGGCGAAGTGGGCACGCCGAGGGTGAGCATGCCGGAACCGGCCTTCACCAACAGCGAATCGGAGTGGCCGTGATAGCAGCCTTCGAACTTGACGATCTTCTGCCGACCGGTGAAGCCGCGCGCGAGGCGGATCGCGCTCATCGTCGCTTCGGTGCCGGAGCTGCACATGCGGACGAGTTCGATCGACGGCACCAGTTCGATGATCTTGCGCGCGACGACGGTTTCGATTTCCGTGGGCGCGCCGAACGACAGGCCGTTCACCGCTGCTTCCTGCACCGCGCGGATCACGTCCGGGTGCGCGTGACCCAGGATCATCGGACCCCACGAGCCCACGTAGTCGATGAACTCGCTGCCATCGGCCGACCAGACCCGCGAGCCCTTGGCCCGCGCGAAGAAGATGGGTTCGCCGCCGACGCCGCGGAAGGCTCGCACGGGCGAATTCACGCCGCCGGGAATGTACTTGCAGGCTTCTTGGAACAGGCTCACGTCGCTGGACTCCCGCGTTGCTGGATGCTGGCCGACGCCACGGGCGGGCCGGCGAGTGCGGCGTATCTTAGCAGCGCGCTCGCGCCGCTCCGCTGCGGGCCTTAGACTGCTGCCGAAAACATTGGCATGACGGCCGCGCGGATGCGCACCGCGCGATCGCCCAGGGAGATTCGTCTGACTGAACCCGCGTGGCATTGGTACCTGCTGGTCGCCGTCGGCAGCGGCCTGGGCGGCGCGAGCCGGCTCTTCATCGCGACGCTAGTGGGCCGCATGGCGGGGTACACGTTTCCCTGGGGCACGCTCGTCGTGAACGTGCTGGGTTGCCTGGCCGTGGGCGCGCTCGGTGCCCTGTTCGCGCCATCCAATCCGCTGCACGACCGCCAGGAGCTGCGCATGCTGCTCATTGTCGGGATGCTGGGCGGCTTCACGACATTTTCCGCGTTCTCACTCGAGACGCTGCAGCTGGTCGAGCGCGGTGCCGTTGGCGCCGCCGCTGCTTACGCCGTGGCATCGCTGGTGCTGTGCCTGCTCGCGGCGGCGTTGGCGTATGCGCTCGTAACGTCGATGCTGCGCTGAAATCCCGGCTACCGACGACCGCCGGCTCCGGGGCTGCCAACACGCTCCGAAAAACGCCGTAAACCCGTCCATGTGGGCTCCGGCGCGGCGTCCATGCCGCGCACGGTTTTCGGAGCGTGTTGGAAGCCCCGAACCCGTCAGTCGTCGCGATAGCCTTCCAGCCACACGACCTCGGACGCGATCGAGCCGTCCGCGAACAGGTCGATCGCGCGATATCCCGGCGGCCGGTCGTCCGCGGCGAAATCGTTGCGCGGCTTGAACTGCATGCACGTTGCCGGCGTGCACATGAACCGCACGTCGCCTGCCCGGTACAGGTCGAGCGCCTGGTGCGCATGGCCCCAGCACACGCCGCGGACCCGCGGATGTCGCGCCACAGTGGCGGAGAGTTCGGGACCGTCCAGCAGCCCCAGTTCATCGAGCGACGGTGAGTCCATCGGCACCGGCGGGTGATGCAGTACCACCAGCACATGCGGCTCCACGCCCTCGGCCAGCGCGCGCTCGACGGATTGCAGTTGCGCGGATCCCAGTTGTCCCTCGCCATCTGCCGATTCGGCGAACCAGGACTCCAGCAGCAAGACCTGCCAGCCGTTGCGCGTGATCCATTGCCCACCGACCTGGAACGGGACGTGGCCCAGTTGTCGCCGCATTGCGCCGGGATCGTCGTGATTGCCCGGAATCGCCAGGATCGGCACGCCCAGCCCGCCGAACAGCAGATCGACCGTGCCGTAGGCCGCGGGCTCGTCGTGGACGATGTCGCCCGTCAGCAGCACGGCGTCGACAGGGAAGAAATGACGCTGCGCGTGCGCGAGGCAGGCCTGCAGCCGCGGCAGCGTGCGTGCCCCCCGCAGCGATGCGCCGGGGTCCTGCATCAGGTGCGTATCCGTGAACTGGACCAGGCGGACGCTGCCCATGCCCGGGGGCGGGTTGTGCGGCAGCGCCGTCGTGGGAATCGTCGTCTTCGGCATAGAGGACAGGCATCATCGCAAAATCTGTCCGCGATCAGGAGCCCCCATGTCGAACCGTTCGATCATGCTCACGGATTCGCTCTACGAATACATGAGCGACGTCTCACTGCGCGAGTCGCCGCTCCTGCTCGCCCTGCGCGAGGAGACATCGGAGCTGACGCAGCGGTCCATGCAGATTTCCCCTGAGCAGGGCCAGTTCATGGCGCTGCTCGCGCGCCTGATCGGCGCCAGGCGCTGCCTCGAGGTCGGGGTGTTTACCGGATATTCGTCGCTCGCGACCGCGCTGGCCTTGCCCGACGACGGGCGCGTCATTGCGTGCGACGTGAGCGAGGAGTGGACTGCCGTCGCACGTCGTTACTGGCAGCGTGCAGGCGTCGAGCACAAGATCGATCTGCGGCTGGCGCCGGCGAGTGAGACGCTCGACGCGCTGGTCGCAGAGGGGCAGGGCGGAACTTTCGATTTCGCGTTCATCGACGCCGACAAGACCAACTACCTGGCGTACTACGAGCGAACCCTTGTGCTGCTGCGGACGGGTGGGCTGGTGCTGATCGACAACACGTTGTGGAGCGGGCGCGTCGCCGATCCGGAAGTCGCGGATGCCGACACCGTAGCGCTCCGGCATTTCAACGAGGTCCTGCACCGGGACGAGCGCGTCGACCTTTCGGTGTTGCCGCTGGGTGATGGGCTGACGCTGGCGCGCAAGAGGGGTTAGGGGTTTGGCGGGGGTGAAGTTGCAGCCTGATGCCGCGACTCCGATTCTGAACGTCTAGAAATTCCGCCGCAAAAGGCGGACGACCCAGAGCGCGGTCCCGGAACTGGAGTCTTGATCCGGCTTGGAAAGCAGACGTTTCCGTACTTCCGTGTTCGGCCACTTCCGGTCATTCGCGCTGATCTATTTTTCTGCCTCCGCGAGCTTGACTGTATACGGCATTGCCGTATATTCCAGAGATGTTCAGCTTCATCGAGACACGAGCGTTCACCAAGCTGGTGCTCGAGTACCTGACCGATGC
>JAPLSF010000177.1 GCA_026398785.1 Pseudomonadota bacterium
CTCGCGACCGTGCCGGTGCTGGCGCAGGGCCGGGCGGCACTCGAGCGCGCCAATGCCGAACTCGGCCTCGCGCTGTCCGAAGATGAGATCGACTACCTGGTCGCCGCATTCACCGGGCAGCTGCAGCGCGATCCGAGCGACGTCGAGCTCATGATGTTCGCGCAGGCCAACTCCGAGCACTGCCGGCACAAGATCTTCAACGCGGACTGGATCGTCGACGGCAAGCGCAGCGAGAAGTCGCTGTTCGGCATGATCCGCAATACGCATCGCGTCAGCCCGCAGGGCGTGCTCTCGGCGTACCGCGACAACGCGGCCGTCATCGAAGGCTGGCCCGGCCGGCGCTGGTTCGCGCAGGCGGGCGACGGCAACTACGAAGGCTCGGACGAGCCGATCGACATCCTGTTGAAGGTCGAGACCCACAACCACCCGACGGCGATTTCGCCGTTTGCAGGCGCGGCCACCGGCTCCGGCGGTGAAATCCGCGACGAAGGTGCGACTGGCCGCGGCTCGAAGCCGAAAGCCGGTCTGGTCGGATTCTCGGTGTCGAACCTGCGCATCCCCGGCTTCGAGCAGCCGTGGGAGCAGGATTTCGGCAAGCCCGAGCGCATCGTGCCGGCGCTGCAGATCATGCTCGATGGCCCGATCGGCGCCGCCGCGTTCAACAACGAATTCGGCCGGCCCAGCATCTACGGCTACTTCCGCACGTTCGAGCAGCGGGTCGATTCGCCCGGCCGTTCGTCGCTGCGCGGCTATCACAAGCCGATCATGATTGCAGGCGGTCTTGGCAACATTCGCCGTGCGCACGTCGAGAAAGCGCCGGTCATTCCGGGCGCGAAAATCGTCGTGCTCGGTGGCCCGTCGATGCTGATCGGCCTCGGCGGCGGCGCCGCGTCGTCGATGGGCGCGGGCTCCAGCTCGGCCGACCTCGATTTCGCATCGGTGCAGCGCGGCAATCCAGAAATGCAGCGTCGCGCGCAGGAAGTCATCGACGCCTGCTGGGCGATGGGTGACGAGAACCCGATCCTGCTCATCCACGACGTGGGTGCCGGCGGTCTCTCCAACGCAATTCCTGAATCCGTGCACTTCGGCACGACCGGCGGCCGCATCGACCTGCGCAGGATCCTGAGCGACGAGCCGGGCATGTCGCCGCTCGAACTCTGGTGCAACGAATCGCAGGAGCGTTACGTACTGGTGATCGCCACGGAGCAGCTCGCCGCGTTTGGCGCGCTCTGCGATCGGGAGCGTTGCCCGTTCGCAGTGGTCGGTGACGTCACCGACGACGCTGTGCTGCGCGTGGACGATCCGCAGTTCGACAACACGCCGGTCGACATGCCGCTCGAGACGTTGCTCGGCAAGCCGCCGAAGATGACGCGCGACGTGCAGCGCATGCCGCACGCCGGCGATGGTTTCTCGGCCAACGACATCAAGGATGTGCGTGAGGCTGCGCTGCGTGTGCTGAGCCTGCCGACCGTCGCGGACAAGACGTTCCTGATCACGATCGGCGACCGCTCGGTCGGCGGCATGATCAGTCGTGATCCGCTGGTCGGGCCGTGGCAGGTCGCGGTGAGCGACGTCGCGGTGACGGTTGCGGATTATTTCTCCACCCACGGCGAGGCGATGGCGATGGGTGAGCGCACGCCGCTGGCGCTGCTCGATGCTGCGGCGTCGGGTCGCATGGCCGTCGCGGAATCCGTCACCAACATCATCGCGGCCGACATCCGTCGCATCGAAGACATCCGGCTCTCGGCAAACTGGATGGCCGCCTGCGGCGAGCCAGGCGAGGACGCGGACCTCTATGACACCGTGTATGCCGTGGGCGAAGAATTCTGCCCCGCACTCGGCATCGCGATCCCGGTCGGCAAGGACTCGCTGTCGATGAAGACCGCGTGGAATGGGGCCGATGGCGCGCGCAAGGTCGTCTCGCCCGTGTCGCTGATCGTCTCGGCGTTCGCGCCGGTCGAGGACGTGCGCCGTACGCTCACGCCGCAGCTGCGACTCGACCGCGGCGCCACGCGCCTGCTGCTCGTCGATCTGGGTGCCGGTCGCAATCGCCTGGGTGCCTCCTGCCTGGCGCAGGTGTACGGTCGGATCGGCGAGACCGCGCCGGATTGCGATGACGCCGGCCGATTGCGCGCATTCGTGGGCACGATCATCGAACTGCGACGCAAAAGACTGATGCTCGCGTACCACGACCGTTCAGATGGCGGACTGTTCGCGACGCTGGCGGAGATGGCCTTCGCCGGGCATTGCGGACTCGACATCACGTTGATGGCAGGTGATCAGGACGCGGCCGTCGCCGAACTCTTTGCGGAAGAGTTGGGTGCCGTGCTGCAGGTCGAGACCGCGCGTCTCGCCGAAGTGCGGTCTATGTTCGCAGCCGCTGGCCTGGACTCGATGGTGCACGACCTCGGCACGGCCGAAGCCTTCGATCGCGTCGTCATCGACGACTGTCACGGCAAGTCGGTGCTCGATGCCACGCGCACCGAACTGCGTTCGGCCTGGTCCGAGACCAGTTACCGCCTGCAGTCGCTGCGCGACAATCCGGCCTGCGCGCACGAAGAGCGCGAGCAGGTCACGGATGCGAAGAACCCCGGTCTGTTTGCAACGCTGAGGTACGACCCGGCCGCGGACATTGCGGCGCCGTACGTGCTGCGCGGCGCGCGGCCCGAGATCGCGATCCTGCGCGAGCAGGGTGTGAACAGTCAGCTCGAAATGGCCGCCGCATTTGACCGCGCGGGATTCCAGCCGGCCGATGTGCACATGACCGACCTGATCGCGGGCCGCACGCGGCTCGATCGCTTCAAGGGCGTGGTCGCCTGCGGCGGCTTTTCCTACGGCGACGTGCTCGGCGCCGGCGAGGGCTGGGCGAAATCGATCCTGTTCAACGCTGCGCTGCGCGAACAGTTTGCTGCCTTCTTCGCGCGGTCCGACAGCTTTTCGCTCGGCGTCTGCAACGGCTGCCAGATGATGTCGACGCTCAAGACGCTGATTCCGGGGGCCGGCCACTGGCCACGGTTCGTCCGTAATCGCTCGGAGCAGTTCGAAGGCCGCGTGGGCCTGGTCGAAATCCTGCCGACGCCCTCGATCTTCTTCAGCGGCATGGCAGGTTCAGTGCTGCCGATCGCCGTTGCGCATGGCGAAGGCCGCGCAGAGTTCGTGAACCAGGCCGCGGAGCGCGACTGCACGCACGGCGGGCTGGTGAGCCTGCGCTGGGTAGACAACTACGGCAAGGTCGCGGTGACTTACCCCTCGAACCCGAACGGATCGCCAGCCGGCATCACCGGCCTGACGACGACGGACGGACGCGTGACGATCCTGATGCCGCACCCCGAGCGCGTTTATCGCACCGTGCAGAACTCGTGGCACCCGGAAAACTGGGGCGAGGACGGCGGCTGGATGCGGATGTTCCGCAACGCTCGCGTCTGGGTCGACTGAGGAAGGGGAGGAAGGGCAGGAAGGGGAGGAAGGGCAGGAAGGGCAGGAAGGAGCCAAGGGTCAGGAGTTATTCGGAAGCGCCGACGCGATCAAGAATTCTTCGCACGAAGTGCGTTCCTAATACCTTCCTGTCCTTCCTGTCCTTCCTGTCCTTCCTGTCCTTCCTGCCCTTCCTGGCCTTCCTCTCACTCTCTCGCGACGCGCCCGATGGGCGTGATCTTGTCGAGCGACTCGTCGGCGAAGAACTTCCGCACCATCATTGCCTGCTGCAGCTTGCCCTTGCGCACGTAGGCTTCATACAGCATGTCCTTGACGAGCTCGAGCAGCACGCCGGCTTCGTTCGCGCTCAGGTCCGGCCATTGCGGCGACGGATCGGCATCGCTGCTGAACAGCACCTTTTTCACGATGCTGAAGGTTTCATTGTCGATCTCGGCCATCTCGCGTGCTGCGCGAGCCTCCTCAAAGATGCGCAGCCGGCCGTTCTCGCCGAGGTCCTGGAAGACTGCCTGTGCCGTGCGTCGGCACATCGAGGCGAAGGCGTTGAAGTAGCCCGACGAGTAACAGCCGAGGGCCTCGCGGAACAGGCGCTCGACGTTCTCTGGCAGGTAGGTGAAGTTGAACTTCTCCTTGGCGCGCTCGAGCTCGATGAAGTTGCTCGCCAATTCGACGCGGTTGGCCGCGTACATCTTGACGGCGAACTTGAGGAAGATCGGCGCGCTGCACGAATCGCAGCGATAGACGATGCCCACGTGGTTGGGGCGGCTCGCGACGAGTTCCGAGTACCGCGGGATCGAGACCGCAGTGATGTGTGAATACACCTGGCATTGCGGGCACGGCAAGGCCAGGCTGCGCTCCTGGTCGTGGTGCAGACAACTGCTGGAATCGACGTAGACGGACATCTTTTCTCAGCCTTTGGTCCGAATGTTGTCGACCCCAGTGTAGCGCATCGCCTTGGCGGCTGCCTCGTTGGCCGGGCGCGCCTCGAGCACGGCCTCGGCCTGGCCCGGCGCCCGGGTCATGGCAACGTCATACCGGGCACCGTCAGCCAGCGGTCGCCAGGGGCCGTAGGCATGGCGGGCGTCGACGTGATCTTTCCACCCTGAATCCGTCCGGGCCTGCGCCCAGATGTCTTCGCCCGCTTCTTCCTCGTCGCTCAGGGCAAAACTCGCTGGGACGAGCGGAGTTTGAGCAGGTTCGGCCGCGGGGGTCGCTGCGGGTGTCGGCGCGGCCTCGGCGGCCAATTCCGTGCGCAGGTAGCGGCCGCTGAGCCGTTCCAGTCTGAAGCTGTCCGGCAGGCCCAGCTGCGCGGCCTGGCCGGTCCAGACCAGCGTGCGCACGTCTAGGCGCCACTCGTCGCCTGACATCTCGAACACCTGCATGTGGCCGGCGGGAAGCCGGGTGAGGGTGACTCGATAGGCGCTCGGCCCGGTCCGTTCGCAATGGACCTGTGCGATGAGGGCCTTGGGCCGCATCGACTCGTAGGTCTGCAGATGCAGGACGGGCGGCCAGAGTACATGGGCGACGAGCAGGAGCAGGACCGCAACCGCAAGGTTGCCGGCGGCGGCCCACGGCCGGTGCGCGAGCCAGCGACTCAGGCTCAGGAGCACGGCCAGCAGGCCGAAGGCGACGCAGAGCGCGATGACCCCCAGCATGCCGGCCTGCCGCTCAGCTGGCCGGAACGAGCGAGGTGAGCTCGCCCGAGTCGACGAGCCGGGCGAGGTTCGCGATGTCGCGATCGAGGCGATGGTCGTCCGGCTGGTACGGCACGTGCGTTCGCACTGCGGCATGCACGCGCTGCAGTTCCGCCGTGGTGGTGAGTGGGCGCAGCGAGTCGAGCGCATGGGCTGCTGCGAGCAGTTCGATGCCCAGCACTCGTGCCGTGTTGTCGCAGATCCTGGCGAGCTTGCGGCCGGCCCACGGTGCCATGCTCACGTGGTCCTCCTGGCCCGCCGACGTCGGCAGGCTGTCCACCGAGGCCGGGTGCGCGTACGTCTTGTTCTCCGAGACCAGTGCGGCTGCCGTGACATGCGCGATCATGAAGCCCGACTCGAGCCCGGGTTCGGTCGTGAGGAACATGTTGAGGTTCGGGTTCACGCGACGGTCGAGCAGGTCGATGCGTCGCTCGGACGTGCTGGCGAGTTCCGCGACGGCGATCGCGAGGAAGTCACTGATGAAACCGATCGGCTCGGCGTGGAAATTGCCGCCGGACAGCACGTCTTCACCGAAGATCAGAGGGTTGTCGGAGACGCCGTTGATGGCCGCGCCGAGCACGTCACGCGCGTGGCGCAAGGTATGTTCGACCGCACCGAACACCTGCGGCATGCAGCGCACGGCGTAAGGATCCTGCACGCGCTCACAGTTTTCGTGGCTGCGGCGGATCTCGCTGTCGGAATCGAGCAGCGAGCGGATGCGCCGCGCGGCGTCGATCTGGCCCGGCAGGCGGCTCGCCTGCTGGATGCGATCGTCGAAGGGCGCGTGACTGCCGGCGAGGCCTTCCACCGTCATCGCGCAACAGATCACCGACGCGTCGAGCAGCGACTCGGCGCGGAACAGGCCGTCGAGGGCGAGCGACAGGCTCAGCTGCGTGCCGTTCAGCAACGCCAAACCTTCCTTCGCCTGGAGTTCGAGCGGCTCGACCCCAGCCGCGCGCAGCACTTCGATGTCGGTGAGGGTACGCCGAGTTGCGGCCGCCGCCGCGGTCGGCGCAGTTGCTTCCCCCTCGCCGATCAGTGCCAGTGCCAGGTGCGCCAGTGGCGCGAGATCGCCAGAGGCGCCGACGGACCCTTGCGCGGGAATCACGGGCAGGACATCGGCATTGAGCAGGGCGAGGAGCGTGTCGACGACGAGCGGGCGCACACCGGAGAACCCAGCCGCCAGGTTGTTCGCCTTGAGCAGCAGCATGCGGCGCACCAGCACGGCCGGGAGCGGTTCGCCCACGCCGCACGCGTGGCTGCGCACGAGATTGAGCTGCAGCTTCCGGGTCTTCTGCGCGGGAATGACGCGGTTGGCGAACGCGCCGAAGCCCGTGTTGATGCCGTAGGCGGTGCGTCCGGATGCCACCGTCGCGACGACGGTGGCCTCGGACTCCCGCATGCGTGCGCGAGCAGCATCCGCCAGCTTGACCACCGGACGCTCGCGTTCGAACCGCCGCAACTGTTCGAGCGTGAGGGAAGCGCCGTCGATGACGAGCTGCGGGTTACGCATGCAGGCTGCGATAGCGCATGCGGTGCGGTTCGTCCGCTTCGTCGCCGCGGCGCTTCCTGAGGTCGTCGACGTACTCCGAGTAGTTGCCCTCGAACCAGACCACTTCGCTGTTGCCCTCGAAAGCGAGGATGTGAGTTGCGATGCGGTCGAGGAACCAGCGGTCGTGCGAAATGACGACGGCGCAACCAGGGAAGCTCAGCAGCGCTTCTTCGAGCGCGCGCAGCGTTTCGATGTCGAGGTCGTTGGTCGGTTCGTCGAGCAGGATGACGTTGCCACCTTCCTTCAGCACCTTCGCGAGGTGCACGCGGTTGCGTTCACCCCCCGAGAGCTCGCCGATGGTCTGCTGCTGCTGCGCGCCGCGGAAGTTGAAGCGGCCGACGTAGGCGCGCGACGGCGTTTCGTAGTTGCCGACCTTGATCATGTCGAGGCCGTTCGAGATTTCCGCGAACACGGTCTTCTTGTCGTCGAGCGTCTGGCGCGACTGGTCGACATACGCCAGTTGCACCGAGGGCCCGACGCGGAGTTCGCCGCCATCGGCGGTTTCCTGGCCGGTGATGATGCGGAACAGCGTGGTCTTGCCGGCGCCGTTCGGGCCGATGATGCCCACGATGCCGCCCTGCGGCAGGTTGAAGTTGAGGTTGTCGAACAGCAGTTTTTCGCCGTACGACTTCGACAGCCCCCTGGCTTCGACCACGAGTTCGCCCAGGCGCGGGCCCGGCGGAATGTAGATCTCGTTGGTCTCATTGCGTTCCTGGAAGTCGCGCGACTGCAGTTCCTCGAACCGCTGCATGCGCGCCTTGCTCTTGGCCTGGCGCGCCTTCGGATTCTGGCGCACCCACTCGAGTTCGCGCGCGAGCATCTTCTTTAGCGCGCCCTGCTGCTGCTCCTCGACCTTGAGCCGCGCTTCCTTCTGCTCGAGCCACGACGAGTAATTGCCTTGCCACGGGATGCCGTGGCCGCGGTCGAGTTCCAGGATCCAGCCGGCGACATTGTCGAGGACGTAACGGTCGTGGGTGACCGCGATGACGGTACCCGGGTACTGCTCGAGGTAATGCTCGAGCCAGCGCACCGATTCAGCGTCGAGGTGGTGGGTCGGGTCGTCGAGCAGCAGCATGTCGGGCTTCGACAGCAGCAACTGGCAGAGCGCGACGCGGCGGCGTTCACCACCCGAGATCTTCGTGACGTCCGCGTCCCACGGTGGCAGCCGTAGCGCATCGGCAGCAACTTCGAGCTGGCGGTCGAGGTTGTGGCCGTCGGTCGCCTGGATGATGGCTTCGAGCCGCGCCTGTTCGGCGGCGATCTTGTCGAAATCGGCATCGGGTTCGGCATACGCGGCATAGACCGCGTCGAGCCCGGTCAGCGCAGCCTGGATGTGCGCGACCGCGATTTCGACGTTGCCACGCACGTCCTTGGTCGCGTCGAGCTGCGGTTCCTGCGGCAAGAAGCCGATGTTGATGCCGGGCTGCGGCCGCGCTTCACCTTCGAACTCCTTGTCGATGCCCGCCATGATCCGCAGCAGTGTGGACTTGCCAGATCCGTTCAAGCCAAGCACGCCGATCTTGGCGCCCGGGAAGAAGCTCAGCGAGATGTCGCGAAGGATGACCCGCTTCGGGGGTACGACCTTCCCGACACGATTCATGGTGTAGATGAACTGTGCCATTGGGAGGAATTGCGCTCGTCGTCCGGCGGACTCGAAAAAGGTCGGGGATTATCGGTCATCCGGGGCATTGGACGCTACCGCTGCCGCAGGGGTGCTGCTAGGCTGCCCCACAATCCGTTGCAGGGGCCCACGCCGCTTGACGCAGACCGATCCGCAGTCACCGCCGGTGCTGATGGTGGCCAGTGACGGCCTGAGCCGCTATGGCTTCGGCGACGGCCATCCCTTCGGGCCCGACCGACAGGAGGTCTTCCTCCGCGAGCTGCGCCGCAGTCCCGCCTACCTGCAGTTGCGCATCGTCGACCCGCGCGTGGCCGAGCGCGACGAGCTGGAATCGTTTCATCGCCGCGAGTACGTCGACCTCGTCGTCGAGAAATCGGCGGAAGGCCGCGGCTACCTCGACGTCGGCGACACACCAGCCTCGAAGGGCATCTTCGAGGCGTCCAGCCTGGTCGTGGGCGGCACGCTGCTGGCGGTCGAGGAGATCATGGGCCGCCGCGCGCGCCGCGGCTTCATTCCCATCGCTGGCCTGCATCACGCGTCCCGTGCACATGCGGCGGGCTTTTGCGTTTTCAATGACTGCGGCATCGCCATTGAGCTGCTGCGCAAGCGGCATGGCCTGCGCCGGATCGCCTACGTGGACATCGACGCGCATCACGGCGACGGTGTGTTCTACGCGTTCGAGTCGGATCCTGATGCGCTCTTCGCCGACATCCACGAGGACGGACGCTATCTCTATCCGGGCACCGGCGCCGTGGGAGAAACCGGTAAGGGCAGTGCCCTGGGCACGAAGCTCAACCTGCCGCTGCCGCCGGGGGCGGGCGACGACGACTTTCACCGTGAATGGGTCAAGATCGAGGCGTACCTGCGGCAGGCGCAACCGGAGTTCATCCTCCTGCAGTGCGGTGCTGACAGCCTGGAAGGCGATCCCATCACGCATCTCGCCTTCAGCGAGGATGCGCACGCTCACGCGGCGTCGTCCGTGTGCCGCATCGCCGACGAAATCGGGCATGGTCGCGTGCTCGCGCTGGGTGGCGGCGGGTACAACCGGCAGAACCTCGCTCGCGCGTGGACCCGGGTCGTCGAGGCTTTGGTCGACAGTCAGTAGCCGCGCGCACGGCTTTCGGATCGCTGTCCAGGGACGGGTTTACGGCGTCCCCGGTCGCGACCCCAAAGTCCAGACGCATTAGCGCCCCGTGCAAGACAGCCGAACGAGCCAAGGCGACGAAAAGCGACCGACAAGCGCCGCGCTGACATCGGCTACAATTGCGCGTCCCCGACCGTGGAGAGCACATGTTTCCCGCCAGCATGACTATCGCCGGGTTCGATCCCGAACTCGCGGCTGCGATCGATCACGAGCGCGTCCGTCAGGAAGATCACATCGAGCTGATCGCGTCCGAGAACTACGCGAGTCCGCGCGTGCTCGAAGCCCAGGGCTCCGTGCTCACCAACAAGTACGCCGAAGGCTATCCGGGCAAGCGCTACTACGGCGGGTGTGAATACGTCGACGTCGCCGAGCAGCTCGCAATCGATCGCGCGAAGAAGCTCTTCGGCGCTGACTTCGCCAACGTGCAGCCGCACTCCGGTTCGCAGGCCAATGCCGCTGCGTTCCTCGCGCTGATGAAGCCGGGTGACACCCTGCTCGGCATGAGCCTCGACCACGGCGGTCATCTCACGCATGGCGCCAAGGTCAACTTCTCCGGCAAGATCTTCAACGCCGTGCAGTACGGGCTCGATCCGGCCACCGGCGCGATCGACTACGCGCAAGTCGAGCGCCTCGCGCACGAGCACAAGCCGAAGATGATCATCGCAGGCTTCTCCGCGTATTCGCGCATCCTCGATTTCCCGCGCTTCCGCGCGATCGCCGATGCTGTGGGAGCGTACTTCCTCTGCGACATGGCTCACGTTGCGGGCCTGGTCGCGGCTGGCGTGTATCCCAATCCGGTGCCCTACGCCGACGTCGTCACGACCACGACGCACAAGACACTGCGCGGTCCGCGCGGCGGCCTGATCCTCGCGCGTGAAAACGACGAGATCACCAAGAAGCTCAACTCGATGATCTTCCCGGGCACGCAGGGCGGCCCGCTGATGCACGTCATCGCGGCCAAGGCCGTTGCGTTCCTCGAGGCGATGCAGCCGGAGTTCGTGGGCTACCAGAAGCAGGTCGTCGTCAACGCGCGCGAGATGTGCAAGGTCTTCCAGCAGCGCGGTATCAGGATCGTTTCCGGCGGCACCGACAACCACCTGTTCCTGGTCGACCTGGCCGACAAGGACGTGACGGGCAAGGAAGCAGACGCCGCGCTTGGCCGTGCTCACATCACCGTGAACAAGAATTCGGTGCCGAACGATCCTCGCCCGCCCATGGTCTCGAGCGGCATCCGCATCGGCACGCCTGCGGTCACGACCCGCGGCTTCAAGGAGGCCGAGGTCGCGCAGCTCGCCCATTGGATCGCGGACGTGCTCACCCACCCCAACGACGAAGCCGTGATCGCGAAGACGCGCGCAGCGGTCGAAGAAGTCTGCCGTCGCTTCCCGGTGTACGGGCGCTGATCGACCCGCGGACGGGCAGGGCAGGCAGGAGACCGCACGGTGTACTGTCCATTCTGCTCTTTCGAGGAAACGAAGGTCATCGACTCGCGCCTTTCTGGCGAGGGGCAGCAGGTGCGCCGCCGCCGTGAATGCCTGCGCTGCGGCGAACGGTTCACGACCTTCGAAACCGCCGAGCTCGTCATGCCTCGCGTCGTGAAAAGCGATGCGACGCGCGAGCCCTTCGATGAAGCTAAACTGCGTTCGGGCATGCTCAAGGCGCTCGAGAAGCGGCCAGTCGCGAGCGAAGCCGTGGACGCCGCCGTAAATCATGTGTGCCACAAGCTGCGCACGCTCGGCGAGCGTGAAGTGCCGGCGCGACTGATCGGTGAACTCGTGATGGACGAATTGCACCAGCTCGACGAAGTGGCCTATGTCCGCTTCGCCTCCGTCTACCGCAGCTTCCAGGACGTCGACGCGTTCCGCGAGGAAATCGACAAGCTGCGGCACCGCCGGCCGCGCTCCGCCGAAGAGCTGCAGCTCGGGCTCTGGTCCGGTGCCGACGCGCCGCTGGCAGTGGCGCCGCCCCTTGGCAACAGCAACAACACGCCCGGCAAGAAATAGATTGAACCCCGCATGACCGCCAATCCCGCCGCGATCGACTACGCCCACATGGCGCGAGCGCTGCTGCTCGCGGCCCGCGGGACGTACTCGACGGCGCCGAATCCCGCGGTGGGTTGCGTGCTCCTCGATGCTCACGGCGCCGTGGTGGGTGAGGGCTGGCACCATCGCGCCGGTCAGCCGCATGCAGAGGTGTATGCGCTGCACGCGGCGTCCATACGCGCACGCGGCGGCACGGCGTACGTCACGCTCGAGCCGTGCTCGCACCATGGCCGCACGCCGCCCTGTGCCGATGCCCTGATCCAGGCTGGCGTGCGGCGGGTGGTCGCTGCGATGCAGGATCCGAATCCGCGCGTTGCGGGCGATGGCCTGCGCAAACTCGTCGCCGCCGGCATCGTCACCGCCGTTGGTATGCTCGAACGCGAAGCGCGCGAGCTGAATCGAGGCTTCGTCTCGCGCATGACGCGGGGACGGCCATGGGTTACGGTGAAGCTCGGCAGCAGTGCCGACGGCCGCACGGCGCTGGCCGACGGCTCCAGCCAGTGGATCACGTCGGAACCCGCACGCGCCGACGTCCAGCGGCTCCGGGCGCGCGCTTCGGCGATCGTCACCGGGATCGGTACGGCACTTGCGGACGATCCCGCACTGACCGTTCGTGATGGCGCCCTGGACCTTGGCGGTCGCGTTCCGCTGCGCGTCGTGCTCGATTCCCGCGGGCGACTCGAGCCCGATCTGAAGCTGGCGCGGGATGGCCTGCCCACGCTGGTATTCAGTTCGGACGCGGGCGCCCACGCACTCGCGCGCCTCGCAGAAGCCAGGCCGGCAGCTCTGCAGGTCGAGCCCATGCCAGCGGATTCCACCGGGCGAATCGATCTGCACGCGACGCTGCGGCGCCTGGCCGTACTCGAATGCAACGAGGTGCTGGTGGAGGCCGGTCCGCGACTCGCGGGCAGCTTCCTCGCGGCCGGACTCGCTGACGAAATCGTGCTGTACGTCGCGCCGACCATCCTCGGCGAGACGGCGCAGCCCTCCTTTGTGCTGCCGCAGCCGCTGCGCGCTCTGTCGGAGCGACCGCTATATTCCTATCACGACGTGCGACGGGTCGGACCGGACCTCCGCCTGACGCTGCGTCCCGTGGAGACCTGACCTCAATGTTCACCGGAATCGTGCAGGGCGTTGGAACGGTGAGTGCGATCGAACCGCGTGGCGGCGACGTTACCCTGGTGTTCGATACAGCCGGAGTGTCGCTCGCCGACATCGAACTCGGTGGCAGTATCGCCGTGAGCGGCGTTTGCCTGAC
>JAPLSF010000106.1 GCA_026398785.1 Pseudomonadota bacterium
ACTGCTGCGCCTGTGCCAGCGCGTTCTGGCCCTGGCTGCCATCGAGCACCAGCAGCACTTCGTGCGGCGCCGTCGGATCGAGCCGGGTGATGACTCGGCGCACTTTCTTCAGCTCTGCCATCAGGTTGCTCTGCGTGTGCAACCGGCCCGCGGTGTCGGCAATCAGCACGTCGGTGCCGCGCGCCTGCGCGGACTGCAGCGCGTCGAATGTCACAGCTGCGGGGTCGGCGCCCGCGCCTTGAGCGATCACGGGAACGTTGTTGCGCTCGCCCCAGACCTGCAGCTGTTCGATCGCTGCGGCGCGGAACGTGTCGCCGGCGGCCAGCAAGACCTTGCGGCCTTCGGCGTTGAAGCGGTGCGCGAGCTTGCCGATGGTCGTCGTCTTGCCGGAGCCGTTGACGCCGACCACAAGAATCACGAACGGCTTGTTCGCCGCATCAATGACGAGCGGTTGCGCAACCGGCTGCAGGATTTCAAGCATCGCGGAGCGCAGCGCGGCGAGCAATGCGTCCAGGTCGCCGAGTTCCTTGCGCTGCACGCGACCGCGCAAAGAGCCCAGGATCTTTTCGGTGGTCTCGATGCCGACGTCGGCTGCGATCAGCCGCGTCTCGAGTTCGTCGAGGACGGACTCATCGATCTTGCCGCCGGGCAGAAGGTTGGTGAGGTCGTAGGTCAGCCACGAATCGCCGCGGTTCAGCTTGGCGCGCATGCGCGAGAGCCAGCTCTGCTTCGGTGCTTCAGTCACAGCCGGCGCGGGTGCGGGAACGGCGGGCACAGCTTCCTCGGCGTCGGGCTGGTCGCCCTCGCTGGTCTTGTTCGACCGGAAACCGAATAGGCCCATGGTGTTGCGTCGTTATCCAGGCGGCAGAAGCGGCGATTGTAGCGGACCCCAAAAAGAAGGGCGGGATCGCTCCCGCCCTTCGCTCATGCCAACTGCAGGTGCGTCAGTTCAGGTCGAGCACCGTCGGGTCGGTGATCACGACAAACGGGCCGCCCGGCTGCACGGCTGAGGCCGCGAACAACACGGTTTGTCGCTGCATTTCGACAGTCGCCGCGAGGCTGGCCGTGGGGTCGAACAGCGTGCCGTGCGAGCCCTTCGAGAAGAACGTGTAGCCGCCGTTGCCCGGGCCGACTGCGTTCGGACCGATCGTCTTCAGCTTGTTCAGCCCACCCGCCGCGATCAGCCGGTCGGTCGAGTTGTTCGGCACGACCGCGTCGTTCAGCACCTTGATCAGGTGCACCGGGTGCATGGTCACCGCGTCCTTGATGTGATTGATCGGGTCGCCCGAATCGACCACTGCCTGGAAGTCGCGGAAGAACAGGTTGTAGTTGAATGAATTTTCAGCGAGCTGTCCCGTCACGCCCGCCTTGATCCGCGGGCCGAAGGTCTGCGAGTCGAGCAGGAGCTTGGTGAGCACGCCGCCCGGAACGGACAGCGTGGCCGTGCGCAGGTCATTCGTGAAGTGGATGTGCGAGCCACCGACTATGGCGCCGAGCGACAGGCCGGTGAAGCTGATGCGCGTCGGATCCACGCCCACCGGGCCGGCCGGGGCCGGGGTGCCCGGGGCGATCGCAAGGCCCGGGATCGACTTCGTGAGCTGGATGAGGTCGGCCTCGGCCTGGCGCAGGTTGTCGCGCCCCGTGGCCGGGCTCGTCAGGTTGATCATGTGGGTGCCGGAGGCGTCGACCTTGCCATCGCCAGGGGCCGCTCCCGTCGTGTTGTTGACGAGGTCGACGTCGAAGGTGCGCTCCTTGGCGCCGATGCACTGCGGCAGCGCCGGCGAGCAGTACAGCGCCCCGAAGGCAGGGTCGCCCTGCAGGATGCCGTGCAGCGGGAGGTCCATTGCAACGACGATGAAGCAGGCATCCGCATAGGCATCGGCCATGGTGAGCGCCTGCCCGCGGTTACCGGTGATGCCGTGCTGCACGATGGCCACCGGCCAGCCGGCGGCGGGCTTGCCCGGGCAGGACGACGCGGCGTTCGGGATCGTGACCACGATCGGTACGGTGACGTCGGCGACCTTGGCGGGCACCGGGTTGAACATCGTCAGGTTGCGGCTCGTGGCGTCGATGCCCGGCACCGGCGACGGGCCGGCGGCAGTCCAGAACTTGGTGAGCACGGCCGCGCTGTCAGTCGCGGTGGCTGGCGGCGTCAGGTAATACGGCAACTTCGTGGAGCCGACGTAGATGCTCGCCTTGCCGGCAAACGCCGCGTTGACCGCCTTGGTCGTGAGGCCGGTCGGCACGATCAGCGTCTGCTGTGGCGTCGTGATCTTGGAGATCACGTCGAGCACGTCGTCGATCGACTGCGTGGAGAAGCTCCAGGTGAGGATCACCGACGCCGGGCTCGTGGCCGTGGCCGCCTGCGCGATGCCGAGGTGCGCCTTGGTGAGCTGGCAGAGCTGCCGGAGCGTCGCATCCGTGATCGTGCTGCAATCGGCGGGCGCCGACTTGAACGAACCGTAGAGCGTGCTTGCGCCCATGGTGGAGCCGTTCGTGTCTTTGAGGCCGTCGGTCAGCACTACGAGGTAGCCCACATTCAGGACCTTGCCGATGTTCGGGCCGCTGTCATTCACGGCCGGGCCGGTGCTGAAGGCGAGCGGCTTGAGCGGCGTGATCCGCAGGAACGTGCCGCCACTGTCGAAGTCGGGCGACACGTCGGCCGTGAAATCGGTGCCGTAGGTGAGAACTCCAGCGACCGGGCTCGTGGCGCCCGTCGGCAGGAAGGCCGGGTTGGTCGCGGGCGCCTTGGTGGTCGGGTCCAGCCACAGCTTTACGATCTTCACTGACCCGGCGCTGATGGACGCCGGATCGAGCGGCAGCGAGAAGGCCGTCGTCAGCGAAGAATTCGTCGACCAGCCGTCCTGCGAGTTCAGCGCCGTCTGCATTGCAGCGCTGCGCCACGGCAGGGTAGGCAGGTTGAGCGTGCCGTCCACCGGAGCGCCCGGGATCGCGAAGTACAGGTCGTACGGGTAAGGCACGTCGAGGACCGACGCCGCGAGGTTGATATTGAACCTCGCGAAGGCCTCTTCCACCGGCGGCGGCGGCGACTCTGGTCCCTCACTCGACGCATGGCATCCGGCTAGCACGATGCCTGCCAACGCTGCTGCGAGCGCCGGCGCGAACGGCCTGTTCCTGGACTCGAACATTTGACTATCCCCTCGGTTTAAGCCGCGCGTAACATCGCGCGTTAATACTAGTCTTCGCAAAGCCTACGCTCGCCTGATGATGCCGCGCAACAATCGCCCGGAAACCCCGCGCACGGGCCGTTTTGCCAAAGCAACAAACGGTCCGCAGGGCGGTCCCCCGACACGCCGCGCGACTGCCCCTGCAGGCGGCCGCTTCGAAGTACGAATCATCGGTGGCGAATGGCGCGGTCGCAAGCTGCATTTCCCACAATCGGCGGGTTTGCGACCAACTCCGGACCGAGTCCGGGAGACCGTATTCAACTGGTTGCAGTTCGAACTGTCCGGCTCGCGTTGCCTGGACCTGTTTGCGGGCAGTGGCGCGCTAGGGTTCGAGGCGCTCTCGCGGGGGGCCGGTGAAGTCGTCTTCGTCGAAAGCGATCCGGTGGCCGCCCGGGCGATCGGCGACATGCTCGCCCAGCTCCGTTGCGATCGTGGGCGCGTGGAACAGGTGGATGCAGTGGCGTGGCTGGAGCGTGGACTACCCGCCTCGAAACCCTTCGACATCGTGTTCCTCGATCCGCCCTACGATGAGGCGTGGTTGCCCGGCCTGGCCGAAAAACTGGAGCGTGGCGGGTGGCTCGCGCCCAGGGCGTGGATTTATCTGGAGGATTCGGCGGCGCGCGGTGAACCGGCGCTGCCGCACGGTTGGACCCTGCATCGCAGCAAGCGGGCGGGCGAAGTCGGCTATCATCTCGCCCGCCGGGGCTCGCCGGCCCATAACAACGATCACCAGGCACGGGGGAGCGAATGAGCAGTCGCGCAATGTATCCAGGCACGTTCGATCCATTTACCAACGGCCACAACGACCTGGTCCGGCGGG
>JAPLSF010000004.1 GCA_026398785.1 Pseudomonadota bacterium
GCGCGTGCCGTCCGCGCTGACGTCGGACTCGATCGTAATGGCGAGTGCCGGGCAGACCGCCTCGCAGAGCTTGCAGGCGATGCAGCGCTCCTGGCCGTTGGCGTAACGGCGCAACGCATGCAGGCCGCGATAACGCGGCGACTGCGGGGTCTTCTCCTCCGGGTACTGGATGGTGAACTTCGGCGCGAAGAACGCGCGCAGCGTCACCCGCAGGCCCTGCAGCAGTTCCCAGAGGAAGAATGTCTTGATGAAGCTGCGCACGCTCTCGCTACCTCACGCGGCCCACGGACCGATCTTGTAGATCCACATCGCCGCCTCGGCGCACAGCCAGACCAGCGTGACGGGAATGAACACCTTCCAGCCGAGCCGCATGATCTGGTCGTAGCGGTACCGCGGGAACGTCGCGCGGAACCACAGGAAGCAGAACAGGAAGAAGCAGGTCTTGAGGATGAACCAGTGCAGGCCGGGCGCCGCGAGCAACGCGATGTCGCCGAGCACCGGGTAGCCTTCGACCGGCGACAGCCAGCCGCCGAGGAAGAACGTGGCCGCCAACGCCGAGATCAGGATCATGTTGGCGTATTCGGCGAGGAAGAACAGCGCGAACGCGATACCTGAGTACTCGACGTGGAAACCGGCGACGATTTCCGACTCGCCTTCCGCGACGTCGAACGGTGCGCGGTTGGTTTCGGCCACGCCCGAGATGAAGTAGACGACCATCAGCGGGAACAGCCAGAACCAGTACCAGCTGCCCGGCCCGCCCGCCTGCGCTGCCACGATCTTGCCGATGTTGAGCGTGCCGGCCGCCATCACCACGCCGACCAGCGCGAAACCCATCGCGATTTCATAGGCGACGATCTGCGCCGCCGAGCGCATGGCGCCCAGAAATGCATACTTCGAGTTCGCAGCCCAGCCGGCGAGGATGATGCCGTAGGCGCCGAAGCCCGCGAGCGCCAGGATGTAGAGCACGCCCGCATCGATGTGCGCGATCGCAAAACCCGGCCACAGCGACATCACCGCCCAGGCAGCGAAGGCGGGGGTGAGCGTCAACAGCGGCGCCACCACGAACAGGTAGCGATTGGACCGCGACGGGACGACGACTTCCTTCAGCAGCAGCTTGATGACGTCAGCGAACGGCTGCAGCAGGCCGAACGGTCCCACCCGGTTCGGGCCGATGCGCACCTGCATGTAGCCGATGACCTTGCGCTCGGCCAGCGTCGTGTAGGCCACGCACAGGATCACCGTGATCGTGACCGCCAGGATCTGGCCGATGCTGATCAGCGTGGTCCGCAGCCATTCGGGCTGTGACAGCCAGAGCGCGACGATCGTGTCGGTCATGCCGCAACCCCGGCCGCGCCCTTCTGGCCATCCACCGTGGCTTGCAGCGGCGCGGAACGACGCACGATGGCGTCGACACCATAAATGGCGACTTCGCGCGTCACGTCCATCGCCGCCAGGCGACCCGGCGCGAACGCAGCGGCAGCGGCCATCCCGCCCTTGTACGTGTCGAGTTCATGGCGGAGTTCGTCACGCACTTCTTCGGAGCTGGCGTACTCGAACCCGGCGAGTCCGAGCAGGTTGCCGAGTACGCGCAGGATCTTCCACGCCGGGCGGGCTTCACCGGCCGGCTTCGATACACCCGCCACACTCTGCCACCGTCCCTCGACGTTGACCCAGGTACCTGAAGTTTCCGCGAATACCGCGCTCGGCAGGATCACGCTCGCGTTGGCGAGAATTTCCTCGCTGGCATATGGCGTGATCGCCACAACGTAGTCCGCACCGCGCAACGATGAGTCGATGGCCGACGCAGGCACCAGGTCGGCGGATTCGATACCGCCCACGAGCACGTACGCCTTGAGCCGCGCCGCGAGCATCTCGATGGCGTTGAGCCCCGGCGCAGCCACTGCGCGACCGCCCGCGGCGCGATGAGGGAGTACGCCGGCCAGCGCTGCCCCGACGGCGTTACCGCCCTCGGGCAGGAACCCGAGTCTTGCGCCCGTTGCGTCGGCGAGCGCCACCGCGAGTGCACGGAGTTCCGAGTACGCAGCGTGATGCTGCGCGAGCGCGCCGAGCAGGATCACGCGCAGGTCGCCCGCGACCAGCGTTGCCGCCACGGCTGCGTGCCGGGCGGTTGGCGCAACACCTTCGAGCGCGCCAGCCACGTGCGACGGCACGGCCTTACCCTGCGCCTCGAGCGACGCGGCGAGCACGGCAGCCAGGTGCTGCGCCATGCCGAGCCCGTTGCTGGTGAGGCTGGCCGTGACGGGGAACCGCACGTCGTATGTGCGCGGGTTGATGAAGGACACCTTCGCGCCGCGGCGCAAGGCTCCCTGGCGGACGCGATGTGCGATCAGCGGCACTTCCTTGCGCAGGTTCGAGCCCACGACCAGCACGCCTGTTGCTTGCTCGATCCCGGCAATGGAGCACCCGAGCATCGGCGCAACCGGGTCGTTCGCCTGGTCGCGGAAATCGACACGACGCAGACGGTGGTCGATATTGTTCGTGCCGATGGCACGAGCGATCTTCACCGTGAGCGCGAGCTCTTCGAGCGAAGCAATCGGCGACGCGAGCACGCCGACCTGAGCCGGACCTGCCTCGCGCACGACCTGCTGCAGACCCTTGGCCGCCGCCTCGAGCGCGGTTTCCCAGTCGACTACGCGCCAGGCGCCGCCTTGCTTGACCATCGGCTGCACGGCGCGGTCCGGCGCATAGAAGCCCTCGTAGCTGAAACGGTCGCGGTCGGCGATCCAGGATTCGTTGATCGCTTCGTTCGCGCGCGGCACGATGCGCATGACCCGGCCGCGCAGCACGTGCGCGTTCAGGTTGGTGCCGACGCAGTCGTGCGGCGACACGAGCGGCACCTGTGTCATTTCCCAGGCGCGGGCGCGATACCGGTAGGGCTTGTTGTTCAACGCGCCGACCGGGCACAGGTCGATGATGTTCGCGGACAGTTCGTGATCGATGCTCTGCTCGATGAAAGTCGAGATCATCGTCTGCTCGCCGCGACCGATCGTGCCGAGCGCCGGCACGCCCGCGATTTCCTGGCCGAACCGCACGCAGCGCGTGCAGTGGATGCAGCGCGTCATGTCGGTGGACACGAGCGGACCGAGGTTCTCGTCCTTGAACACGCGCTTGCGCTCGGCATAGCGCGACACGTCGCGCCCGAAGCCCATCGCGAGGTCCTGCAGTTCGCACTCGCCGCCCTGGTCGCAGATCGGGCAGTCGAGCGGGTGGTTGATCAGCAGGAACTCCATCGTCGCCTTCTGCGCCGAGATCGCCTTGGGCGACTTCGTGAAGACCTTCATGCCCTCGGCGACTGGCGTTGCACAGGCGGGCATCGGCTTCGGTGCCTTCTCGATTTCGACCAGGCACATACGGCAATTGGCCGCGATGCTCAGCTTGTCGTGGTAGCAGAAACGCGGGATGTAGACGTCGTTGGCATCCGTGACCTGGATGACCATGGCGTTCTTGCGCGCCTTCATCGGCACGCCGTCGACTTCGATATTGACCAGCTCTTCGCTCATGGTGACCCGATCACGCCGCGCGACCGCGCGCCGCGACGATGCTGTAGCCGTGCTCGACGAAATATTCGAACTCGTGCCGGAAATGACGGACGAAGCTCTGCACCGGCCACGCGGCGGCGTCGCCAAGCGCGCAGATGGTGTGGCCTTCGATCTTGTTGGCGACGTCGACCAGCATGTCGACGTCGGCCTGCTTGCCCTGCCCCGCCAGGATCCGCTGCAACGTACGGTTGAGCCAGCCGGTTCCTTCGCGGCACGGCGTACACTGGCCGCACGACTCAGCGTGGTAGAAGCGCGAAAGGCGCTCGAGCACGCGGACCATGCACGTGGTCTCGTCCATGACGATGACGGCAGCCGAACCGAGCGACGAGCCCGCCTTCTTGAGCGAGTCGTAATCCATGTTCGCGGCCATGATGGCTTCGGCCTTGAGCACCGGCACGGACGAGCCGCCCGGAATCACGGCTTTCAGCTTGCGGCCTTTCCAGACGCCGCCCGCGAGCGCGAGCAGCTCCGGGAACGGAATGCCGAGCGGCACTTCGAAGTTGCCGGGCCTTTCGACATGGCCCGAGACCGAGAAGATCACCGTGCCGCCCGAGTTGGGGGGCCCAAGGCTGGCGAACCACTCCGGACCCTTGCGCAGGATCGTCGGCACCGAGGCATAGCTCTGCGCGTTGTTGATCGTCGTCGGCTTGCCGTAGAGGCCGAAGTTGGCCGGAAACGGCGGCTTGAAGCGCGGACGCCCCTGCTTGCCTTCGAGCGACTCGAGCAGCGCGGTCTCCTCGCCGCAGATGTAGGCGCCCGCACCCATGAACGAGTAAAGGTCGAAATCGACGCCCGACCCCTGGATGTTCTTGCCCAGCAGGCCCGCGGCATAAGCTTCCTGGACCGCGGCTTCGAAGCGCGGGAACGGCTCCGCCATGAACTCGCCGCGGATGTAGTTGTACCCGACCGACGAGTTCGTGCAGTAGCCGCCGACGGCCATGCCTTCGATCAGTGCGTGCGGGTTGTAACGGAGGATGTCGCGGTCGTGGCAGGTTCCGGGCTCGCTCTCGTCCGAATTGCAGACCATGTACTTCTGTATCGGGGCGTTGCGCGGCATGAACGACCATTTGAGGCCGGTCGGGAAACCGGCGCCACCGCGACCGCGCAGGCCCGAGGCCTTCACCGCCTCGATGACCTGCTCGCGCGGCGGCTTCTCCGCCAGGATCTTCTTCCAGGCGTCGTAACCACCGATCTTCAGGTACGTCTCGAGCTCCCATGAGCGCTCGTACTTGAGCGGCTCGAAGCAGACGAGGTTCAGCGAATCGTTCCAGTCGGCCACGCGTTGGACTCCGGCTTACTTGTGATCGTCGAGAATCTGATCGACCTTCGCCGGCGTCAGGTGCTCGAAGTACACGTGGTTGACCATCATCATCGGCGCGCCGTTGCACGCCGCGAGGCATTCTTCTTCCTGCTTGAGGTAGAAACGGCCGTCGGGGGTGCTCTCGCCCACCTTGACGCCGAGCCGCTTTTCGAGATGCGAGAGGATGTCCTCGCCGCCACAGAGCATGCACGAGATATTGGTGCACACCGAGATGTGGTGACGGCCGCAAGGCCTGGTCTCGAACATCGAATAGAACGACGCGACCTCGTAGACCTGGATCGGCGGGAGGCCGAGGTACCCGGCCACGGCGTCCATCGACGCCTGCGGCAGGTGCCCCTGCTCGTGCTGTACGGCATGCAGGGCGGCGATCACCGCCGAGCGCTTGCGATCGGCTGGAAACTTGGCGAGCCAGTGATCGATCTCTTCGCGCACGTGCGCCGAGAGCGCCTCGCCGGTGTCCGCGTGAGGGTGGGAGTCACTCATCGATCGATCTCTCCGAACACGATGTCGAGGGTGCCGATCACAGCCACGACGTCCGCCAGCATGTGGCCCGTGGTCATTTCCTCGAGTGCCGCGAGGTGCGGGAAGCCCGGCGCGCGGCACTTGAGCCGGTACGGCTTGTTGGCGCCGTCCGA
>JAPLSF010000115.1 GCA_026398785.1 Pseudomonadota bacterium
TGAACACGACCGAGGGCAAGCAGGCCGTGCGCGAGTCCAACTCGATTCGGCGCGAGGCTGTGGCCCGCAAAGTGACCTACTACACGACGCTGGCAGGGGCGCTGGCCACCTGCGAGGCCATCGACCACCTCCAGGACGTCGCGGTGAACCGCCTGCAGGACCTTCACAAGGAAGTTTGGATATGACGCGTAAGCCTATGACTTCTAAGGGTGCAGAGCGCCTGCGGGAGGAACTCAAGCGGCTCAAGCAGGTCGAGCGACCGCGCATCATCCAGGCCATCGCCGAGGCGCGCGCCCACGGCGACCTGAGTGAGAACGCGGAATATCACGCGGCCCGCGAGCAGCAGAGCTTCTGCGAAGGTCGGATCAATGAACTCGAGCACGAACTTTCGCACTCGCACATCATCGACGTCTCGACCCTGCCCAGGACCGACAAGGTGGTTTTCGGCGCCACGGTGCACCTCGAAACGAGCGCCGGCGAGGAAGTCGTCTACCAGATCGTCGGCGAGCAGGAAGCCGACATCCGCCGCAACCTGATCTCGATCACGTCGCCTATTGCGCGGGCGCTGGTCGGCAAGTCAGCCGGGGACGAGGTCCATGTCGCCGTGCCGGGCGGCACCCGCTCGTACGAAATCGTGACCGTCAGCTACGAGTAGTTACGCGTCCGGCAGCAGGATCTTCGTCTGCTCGGGATTGGCCCGGTAGAACAAGGCCACGTAACCGATGCGCTGCACGATCTCCGAGCGCGTCGAGGCAGCCAGTTCGGCCAACACCGTGTCCCGTGTCTTGCGATCACCCACGCGTGCCCGCACCTTGACCAACTCATGGTGAGCCAGCGCTCCGTCCATTTCCGCCACCAGGTTCGGGCCGAGCCCGGAATTGCCGATCAGAACCACCGGATTCAGCTCGTGGCCAAGACGGCGGAGGTATTTGCGTTGGGTGTCGGACAGCATGGGAAGGGGGAGGAAGGGCAGGAAGGGCAGGAAGGGCAGGAAGGAGTTGGTCGACCCGCAGTCGTGTGACCCCAAGGGCCGCTATCATCCCTGACCACGGCCGCCTGCGCACGAACTTGACAATGTTCGGCCAAGAATCGTTGGGGCAAGATTGACGACACGAACTTCTGGCGCGGAACGCTTACTTCCGACTAACCCCTTCCTGTCCTTCCTGCCCTTCCTGCCCTTCCTGCCCTTCCTCCTCCTCCTTCCTCCCCCCTTCCCTTGCCCAAACGCACCAAATCTTCCGCCGCCTGGCTCGCCGAGCACGAGTCCGACCCGTACGTGAAACGGGCCCGGGAGGAAGGTTGGCGGTCGCGGGCGGTCTACAAGCTCGAGGAAATCCAGAAATCCGACCGGATCCTGCGGCCGGGGATGACCATCGTCGACCTGGGCGCGGCGCCCGGCAGCTGGAGCCAGTACACGAAGCGGCTGCTGGATGGCAAAGGACGGATCATTGCCATGGACATCCTCGACATGCCGGCCATCCCGGGGGTGGAGTTCCTGCAAGGCGACTTCAACGACGATGCCGTGCTCGAGCAACTGTTCGGCATGGTAGGCCCGACCAAAGTCGACCTTGTCATGTCCGACATAGCCCCCAACATGATGGGCATTGCGGACGTGGACCACGACCGGTCGATGCAGCTGGTGGAACTTGCGGTCGATTTCGCCGGCCGGACTTTGCGTCCCGGTGGCGATTTCCTCGCCAAGGTCTTCCAGGGGCGGGGCTTCCAGCCGCTCGTATCTCAGCTGCGGGAACGCTTTGAATCCGTGAAGTTGCGTAAGCCGAAAGCATCGAGGGCGCGCAGTGCCGAGGTCTTCGTTCTGGCACGCGGGTATCGATTGGTGTAGTGTGAATTCGGTCGTAAGCGCGTGCACGATGCGCGTCGCAGATCCGGCTAATCCGAGGTCAGGAAGTGAACGATTTGGCCAAGAATGTCGTCCTGTGGGTCGTGATCGCCGTGGTGCTCGCCACCGTGGTGAGCAATTTCAGCTCGCGCGGGCACGCCGTGCAGGAGATGCCGTATTCGACGTTCCTGACCCACGTCAAGGACGGCACTGTCTCCCAGGTCACTTTCTCTGGCGACAAGATCAGCGGGCTGCGTTCAGGCGGCGAGCAATTCGTCGTCTACAACCCCGAGACTGACAATTCTGCATTGATCGGCACACTGCAGCAGAGCGGCGTCACCTTCAGCGCCGCGCCGCCGGAGCGCCAGTCGTTCCTGATGCAGTTGTTCGTCTCGTCGTTCCCGATCCTGCTGCTGATCGGCGTCTGGGTGTACTTCATGCGCCAGATGCAGGGCGGGGCGGGCGGCCGCGGCGCCATGTCGTTCGGCAAGAGCAGGGCGCGGCTGCTCAATGAAGATCAGGTCACCGTCACGTTCGCGGACGTCGCGGGCGTCGACGAAGCCAAGGAAGAAGTCTCCGAGATCGTCGACTTCCTCAAGGACCCGGGCAAGTTCCAGCGCCTCGGCGGCAAGATCCCGCGCGGCGTGCTGATGGTCGGTTCGCCGGGCACCGGCAAGACGCTGCTCGCCAAGGCGATCGCCGGCGAAGCGAAGGTGCCGTTTTTCACCATCTCCGGTTCGGACTTCGTCGAGATGTTCGTCGGCGTGGGCGCGTCCCGCGTGCGCGACATGTTCGAGCAGGCCAAGAAGCAGGCGCCCTGCATCATCTTCATCGATGAAATCGACGCGGTCGGCCGCCATCGCGGCGCCGGCCTCGGCGGCGGTCACGACGAGCGCGAGCAGACACTGAACCAGTTGCTGGTGGAGATGGACGGCTTCGAGGGCAACGAGGGCGTTATCGTCATCGCGGCCACCAATCGTCCCGACGTGCTCGACCCCGCGCTGCTGCGCCCGGGTCGCTTCGACCGCCAGGTCGTCGTGCCGTTGCCGGACGTGCGCGGCCGCGAGCAGATCCTCAAGGTTCACATGCGCAAGCTGCCGCTGGCCGAGGACGTCAAGCCGTCGATCATCGCGCGCGGCACGCCGGGCTTCTCGGGCGCCGACCTCGCCAACCTCGTGAACGAGGCAGCCTTGTTCGCGGCCCGGGCGAACCGTCGTAGCGTGACGATGGAAGAGTTCGAGCGCGCCAAGGACAAGATCATGATGGGCGCCGAGCGCAAATCCATGGTCATGGACGACAACGAGAAGAAGCTCACCGCGTACCATGAAGCCGGGCATGCGATCGTGGGCCTCAGCGTCCCCGACCACGACCCGGTGTACAAGGTCTCGATCATCCCGCGCGGCCGCGCGCTGGGTATCACGATGTTCCTGCCGGAGTCCGATCGCTACAGCACCAGCAAGCGCCGGCTCGAGAGCCGCATCGCCACGCTGTTCGGCGGCCGCGTCGCCGAAGAAATCATCTTCGGGCCGGAATACGTCACCACGGGTGCTTCGAACGACATCGAACGTGCGACCGAGATCGCCCGCAGCATGGTCACGAAGTGGGGCCTCTCGGACAAGCTCGGGCCGCAGACGTACGCAGAAGACGAAGGCGAAGTGTTCCTCGGCCGCAGTGTCACCCAGCACAAGCAGGTGTCCGACGTCACGGCGCACGTGATCGACGAGGAGATCCGCGTCCTCATCGACTGCAACTTCCAGCGAGCCAAGAGCATCCTCGAGCGCGACCTCGAGAAACTGCACAGGATGGCGGAGGCGCTGATCAAGTACGAGACGATCGACGATTCCCAGATCGCCGACATCATGCAGGGCCGCGAGCCGAAGCCGCCGGCCGATTGGGAAGATCCCCACCCGGGCTCGCCGCCCGACGTCCGTCCGCGTCCCACGCGCGGCGGTGAAGGCGACGCGCCGTCGGGACGACCTGCCCCGCAGCACTAGGGAAGGGGTTAGGGGATGGGGGTTAGTCGGAAGGGCGGCATTGCCGCCCTTTCCTTTATGCGCCGTGACATATTGGCGCCGGTACTGAATGCTCTGCAGCACTTCCTGTCCTTCCTGTCCTTCCCGTCCTTCCCGTCCTTCCTGCACTAACCCCTAACCCCTTCCTCATGCGCTGCCGTGGCCGATCGCTGTCCTTCGACGTCCCCGCCGTCATGGGGATCCTCAATGTCACGCCGGATTCGTTCTCGGACGGTGGCCTTCACTGGGAACGGCAGGCCGCGATCGCGGCCGGATTGCGCATGGTCGAGGAGGGCGCCGCCATCATCGACGTCGGCGGCGAGTCGACGCGGCCGGGTGCGACGGCAGTCGCCGTGCAACAGGAAATCGATCGCGTCGTGCCAGTGATCGAGGCGCTCGCGGCCCGTACCGACGTCGTGCTTTCCGTCGACACCAGCAAACCCGACGTAATCACGGCCGCCCTGCGTGCCGGCGCGCACCTCGTGAACGACATTCGTGCCTTCCGTGTGCCGGGCGCACTCGCGGCTGCGGCGGCACAGGACGCCGCGGTCTGCGTGATGCACATGCAGGGCGAGCCGGCGACCATGCAGGCTGATCCGCGCTACGACGACGTCGTTGCCGAGGTCCGCGACTTTCTTCTTGCGCGCGCCAACGCCTGCCTGGCGGCAGGCATCGGGGGCGATTCGATCTGCATCGATCCTGGCATCGGGTTCGGCAAGACGTACCAGCACAACGTCGAACTGCTGCGAAACCAGCACGCGTTCACGGATCTGGGCTATCCGCTGCTGATCGGCGTCTCGCGCAAGGGGGTCATCGGTATCATGACGGGTCGGCCAGCCGCGGAACGAGTCGTGGGCAGCGCCGTCGCTGCCGCGTTTGCGGTGCAGGCGGGGGCGGCGATCATCCGCGTGCACGACGTCGCCGCCACGGTCGATGCGGTCAAAGTGGCGGTCGCGCTGTGCGGGCGCGAGTCGAAATAGCGGAACGAACAGCAGCACAGTGGCGCGAGCGGCGGGGAGCGCGTCACGGACAGGAGCAAGCAGCAGATGGCCAGGAAGTATTTCGGCACCGATGGCGTGCGCGGCCGGGTAGGCCAGGAACCCATGACGGTCGAGTTCGCGTTGCGACTCGCGAGCGCCGCGGCCCGCGTGCTGGCGCCCAATGGCGGTACTGCACTCGTCGGCAAGGACACACGTCTTTCGGGCTACATGTTCGAAGCCGCGCTCGAGGCGGGTTTCATCGCCGCTGGCGTCAACGTGAACCTGATTGGTCCGTTGCCGACGCCGGGCATCGCATACATGGCGAAGAAGTTCGGTTGCAAGTTCGGCGTCGTGATCAGCGCCTCGCACAATCTGTACGAAGACAACGGCATCAAGTTCTTCGACGAGCACGGCAGCAAGCTGTCCGACGAACTCGAGGAACAGATCGAGGCGTACCTCGACCAACCGGCGCTCACGCGCGAATCGATCCACCTGGGCAAGGCCGCACGCGTCGACA
>JAPLSF010000317.1 GCA_026398785.1 Pseudomonadota bacterium
GCGCCTCGCGCTGCAGCGCAACCAGGAAGAGGGTGCGCCACTGCGGGACGAAGAGGTCCTGCGGCTGTTCCGCGAGATCATGTCCGCGTGCCTCGCCCAGCAGAACGCGCTCAAGATCGGTTACCTCGGACCTGAAGGCACCTTCACGCAGCAGGCAGTGCTCAAGTATTTCGGCCACTCGGTGCGGCCGCTGCCGCTGACGTCGGTCGAGGAAGTCTTCCATGAGGTGGAGTCGGGCGCCGCGGACTTCGGCGTCGTGCCGATCGAGAACTCGACCGAAGGCACCGTCAACAACACGCTCGACATGTTCCTGACCTCGCCGCTGAAGATCATCGGCGAGGTGGAGCTGCGCATCCACCAGAACCTGATGGGTCGCATGACCATGCTCGGCGACATCCGCCGTGTGTGCGGGCACCCGCAGTCGCTGGCGCAGTGCCGCGGCTGGCTGCAGGAGCACATGTCCGGCGTCGAGCGCGTCATCGTCAGCAGCAATGCCGAAGGTGCCCGTCGTGCCCGTGACGAAGACGGCACGGCAGCGATTGCCGGCGCGGCGGCCGCAGAGGTGTACGGCTTGAACCTGCTCGTGCCGGAGGTCGAAGACCGCCCCGACAACACGACGCGCTTCCTGGTAATCGGCCGCAAGGCAGTGAGCCCCGGTGAGGCCGACAAGACCACGCTGCTGGTGTCGGCCGCGAAGACCGATGCGCCCGGCGCCTTGTATCGCCTGCTCGAGCCCCTGGCACAGCATGGCATCAGCCTGACGCGCATCGAATCGCGTCCGTCCCGCAAGAAGAAATGGGACTACGTGTTCTTCATCGACGTCGAGGGCCATGCCGAGCGCGAGCCGCTCGCAACCGCGCTCGCCGAGCTCAAGCGTCGCGCGTCGCTGTACCGGGTCGTCGGCGCCTATCCCAAGGCAATCCTCTGAGATGACGTCCTACGTCGTCGGCCCGACCGACCGCGTCGCCGGCGAGGTCACCGTCCCGGGCGACAAGTCGGTCTCGCACCGCGCTGTCATGTTCGGCGCACTGGCGGAAGGGCGGACGCACGTCACGGGGGTAACGCCGGCACCGCAATGCGTCTCTTCATGGGGCTGCTCAGCGCCCAGCCGTTCGATTCCGAGCTGATCGGCGACGAGTCGCTGATGCGCCGGCCGATGGAGCGCGCCGCCAAGCCGCTGCGAGCCATGGGCGCCCGTATCGAAACGAATGATGGCAAGCCACCGGTGCGTATTTCCGGCGGACAGCAGCTGCAGGGCATACGTTATGAAATGCCCGTCGCCAGCGCGCAGGTGAAATCCGCGGTGCTGCTTGCGGGGCTATACGCGACAGGCGAGACAACCGTGGTCGAACCGGGAGTCACGCGCGATCACACCGAGCGCATGCTGCAAAGTTTCGGTTGCGCAGTCCGTGCACGCGACGGCGTGGTGAGTCTCGCCGCTCCAAAGTCGCTGCAGGCGGCGAACATCCGCGTCCCGGGCGACATCTCGTCCGCGGCGTTCTTCCTGGTCGCGGCGTGCCTCGGAGCGCGTGAGCCATTCACCATCCGCGACGTCGGTGTGAACCCGACGCGCACCGGCATCCTGGAAATGCTGGCCCTGATGGGCGCCGATCTGCGCCTGGTCAATCACCGCAGCTTCGGCATGGAGCCGGTGGCCGACATCTAAGTGCGGCCGTCGCGGCTCAAGGGCGCGCGCATCCCCGAGCGGCTCGTGCCACTCGCGATCGACGAGTTCCCGGCGCTGTTCGTCGCTGCCGCGTGTGCGGAAGGGGAGACGCTGGTCACCGGCGCCGCAGAACTGCGCGTCAAGGAAAGTGACCGCATCGCGGCCATGGCGCGCGGCTTCGAAGTGCTCGGCGTGCAGCATGAAGTGCTGGCCGACGGCATGCGCATCGTGGGCGGCAACCCATTCCGCGGCGGCACGATCGACAGCCGCGGCGATCACCGCATCGCGATGGCGTTCGCAGTCGCTAGCCTGCGTGCAACCGCGCCGATCGAGATCCTCGACGTTGCTAACGTCTCCACGAGCTTCCCCGGGTTTGCTGAGCTCGCCAACTCCGTTGGCCTCAACATCGAGGAAACGGGCTAGGGTGCTCGCCGCACCGTCCCCTTCCTGTCCTTCCTGCCCTTCCTGCCCTTCCTGACCTTCCTGACCTTCCTGCCCTTCCTGACCTTCCTGCCCTTCCTGCCCTTCCACTCCTTCCGCCCCTTCCGCCCCTTCCCCAATGCGCGTCCCCGTCATCACCATCGACGGTCCCAGCGGCTCCGGCAAGGGCACCATCGCCCGTCGGGTGGCCGCCGCGCTCGGCTTCCGTCTGCTCGACAGCGGGGCCCTGTACCGGCTGGTCGCCCTCGCGGGCAGCCAGCAAGGCGTCGCCGCAGATGACCAGGAGGGCCATGCCAGGGTAGCCCGCGCGCTCGACGTGCAGTTCGGGATCGACACGGCGGGGGAGGAGCGGATCCTGTTGACCGGGACCGACGTTACCCGCGCCATTCGTACGGAAACGGCCGGGGCCGAGGCCTCCCGGGTCGCCGCGATGCCGCCTGTCCGCTCGGCTTTGCTCAACCGGCAGCACGCTTTTGCCCAGCCGCCGGGCCTGGTTGCCGACGGCCGGGACATGGGGACCGTGGTTTTCCCCGGGTCGCCGCTCAAGATCTACCTGACCGCCAGCCCGGAAGAGCGCGCCCGCAGGCGTCATAAGCAGTTGAAAGAAAAGGGACTTACGGTTACCATCGCCGGCCTTTCGCAGGAGATCCGGGAGCGGGATTTGCGCGATTCCAGCCGTCCAGTGGCGCCACTGCGCCCGGCGGAGGACGCGGTCATCCTCGATTCGACGGGTCTCACCATCGAACAGGTCGTGGATCAGGTCCTCGCGCTCGCACGGAGCCGCCTCCCCGCGATTTCTTGAGCGCGCCGGCGCCCGCAAGTGCGGGACCGGTGCATTTTTGTCGGCGCCCGGCAGGAAGCCTAAGCGTCTTTTCATCAACCCTGTGCGTGCCGGATGCGCGCAAGGCAAAGGGCCTCAGGCCCCCAGGTAGAAGTAAAGCGCATGAGCACGATCGAAAGTTTTGCCCAGATGTTCGAAGAGAGCCTCGCGAGTCAGCGGATTCGCCCGGGCCAGATCCTCACCGGACGCGTGATCGAAGTCGGTCCCGACGTCGTCGTGGTGAGCGCAGGACTCAAGTCCGAAGCCGTCATCCCTGTCGCGCAGTTCAAGAATGAACGCGGCGAAATCGAAGTCGCCGTCGGCGACGATGTCGAAGTCGCACTGGACAGCGTCGAGGACGGCTCCGGCGAAACGCGCCTCTCGCGCGAGAAAGCCAAGCGCGCCCGCACCTGGGAGCGCCTCGAAACCGCGTTCGAGAAGCAGGAGGTCGTCAAGGGCCTCATCAACGGTCGCGTCAAGGGCGGCTTCACCGTCGAGATCGAATTCGTCCGCGCGTTCCTGCCGGGTTCGCTGGTCGATGTGCGCCCCGTGCGCGATCCGAGCTACCTCGAGGGCAAGGTCCACGAGTTCAAGATCATCAAGCTCGACCAGAAGCGAAACAACGTCGTCGTTTCGCGTCGTGCGGTCGTGGAGCAGGAATACAGCGCCGAGCGCACGGAGCTGCTCGACAAGCTGCAGGAAGGCGCCGTCATCAAGGGCGTGGTCAAGAACCTCACCGATTACGGTGCGTTCGTGGACCTCGGCGGCATCGATGGCCTGCTGCACATCACGGACATGGCGTGGAAGCGCGTCAAGCACCCGTCGGAAGTCGTCAACGTGGGCGACGAGATCGAAGTCCGTATCCTCAAGTTCGACCGCGAGCGTCAGCGTGTCAGCCTCGGCCTGAAGCAGCTCGGTTCCGACCCCTGGCAGAACATCGCCAGGCGCTACCCGGCAGGCACCCGACTGTTTGGCAAGGTAACCAACATTGCGGATTACGGCTGCTTCGTCGAGATCGAAGAGGGCGTCGAAGGCCTGGTCCACGTGTCCGAGATGGACTGGACGAACAAGAACGTCAACCCGTCCAAGGTCGTGCACATCGGTCAGGAGACCGAAGTCATGGTGCTGGACATCGACGAAGAGCGTCGCCGCATCTCGCTCGGCATCAAGCAGTGCCAGCCGAACCCGTGGCGTGAGTTCGCCGACAACTACAACCGCGGGGACAAGGTCAGCGGCCAGATCCGTTCCATCACCGACTTCGGCCTGTTCATCGGCCTGGCCGGTGGCATCGACGGTCTCGTGCACCTGTCCGACCTCTCCTGGGACATCACCGGCGAAGAGGCGGTGCGGGGTTACCAGAAGGGCCAGACGGTCGAGGCGGTCGTCGTCGCGATCGACCCGGAGCGCGAGCGCATCTCGCTCAGCGTCAAGCAGCTGGCGCAGGATCCGTTCTCGAACTGGATCGCGCAGAACCCGAAGGGATCGATCGTCCGTGGCATCGTCCGCGAAGTGGAAGCCAAGGGCGCCATCGTCGACCTGGGCGGCGGCATCGACGGCTACCTGCGTGCGTCCGAGCTGGCACGTGATCGCGTCGAAGACGCGCGCATGCTGCTGAAGGTCGGCGACGAGGTCGAAGCCAAGTTCACCGCCGTGGATCGCAAGGTCCGCACGGTGGCGCTCTCGATCAAGGCGAAGGACATGGCCGAGGAACACGAAGCGATGCAGAGCTATCGCTCCGATTCCACGACCGGCACCAGCCTCGGCGACCTGCTCAAGGAGCAGATCTCCGGCCAGGACGACTGATCCCGCACGGACCCACGGCGGTTTCACCGCCGCCGCGGAGTCCAGACGCAGATTCGAACACAAGAAGACCCGGGGAGCTTGCGAGTGGACGGCGAGCGCAGCATGACGAAGTCCGAGCTCATCGAGCTCATCGCCGCAAAGCAGAGCCATCTGCCGGCGAAGGACGTCGAACTGGCGGTCAAGCAGGTCCTCGAAATCATGAGCGACGCGCTGGCCCAGGGTCAGCGCATCGAGATCCGCGGATTCGGCAGCTTCAGCCTGCATTTCCGCCCGCCGCGCCAGGGTCGCAATCCCAAGACCGGCGAAACCGTCGCGCTCGCGGGCAAGTACGTGCCGCACTTCAAGCCCGGCAAGGACCTGCGCGAACGCGTCAACGAACCGGACGAC
>JAPLSF010000080.1 GCA_026398785.1 Pseudomonadota bacterium
TCGTCGAGGTAATACCACCAGCGGCCTTCGCGCTGGGCGCGGCCGACGACGGTGGAGACCGCGGTTCCGGACGGCCCCGCGATGAATCTCCCCGGTTCGGCGATCACGCGCACGACGCGCGGTAACTGCTTCAGGGCCTGCCGGATCGGTCGACAGAACTGACGGATCGGCTGCATCGTGCCACCGTAGGGGATGGGGAACCCACCGCCGATGTCGAGCAGGTTCAGGTCCGCGAGACCGGACGCGCCCGCTTGCTCGATCAACTCGGCGCAGACGCCGATGGCCTCAACGTACTTCTTGGGCTCGGCCACCTGCGAACCCACGTGGAACGACAGCCCCCGGACCGTGACGCCGAGGCTCTGCGCGAGCTCGAGCATCGGCACGACGGCCGCCGGCTCGCAGCCGAACTTGCGCGAAAGGTCGACGACTGCCGTCGGATCACGAAACGACAGTCGCAGCAGCACTTGCGCACGGCTGCGGTGCCTGCGGAACTTGCGCAACTCGTCCGGATTGTCGACCACGAAGGTACGGATACCAAAACGCAGCGCTGCGCGGATTTCAGCATCGGTCTTGATCGGATGCGTGTGGATGCAGCGTTCGGGCGCCACGCCCGCCACCTTGACGAGCTTGATCTCGCCCGACGTCGCCACGTCGAAACAGCCGCCGAGATCGCGCAGTTCGGCGACCACCGCTGGATGCGGCAAGGGCTTCAGCGCATAGAACAGCCCGACGCCGGGCAGCGCGGCTTGCAGGCGCTGGTACTGGCGACGCACGACTTCGCAGTCCAGCAGGAGCAGCGGCGAACCGTGTTGCGCGACGAGCGCCTTGAAATCGGCCCCCCGGCGCACGCGGGCTCAGTCCTGGCCCAGGTCGGCGCGCAGCGCCGCGATGTCCGGATCGCCGGAGACGACGTTCTCGGCCGAGGCGGCACGATGCAGGCGATCGCGCACGGCATCCCACGCTTCGCCCGCCGGCACTTCCTCGACCAGGATTTCCTGCGCGCCCGACTTGTCGAGCGTGCGCAGGTTCACGTACAGCTCGCGGCCATAGACGTCGGCGCGGCGTCCGGCGTTGATCCACGTCATGTACTTGTTGGCCAGCCGCGGCGGGCGCATGGCGAGAACCGCGATTTTTTCGCGGTGCTCGGTGAGCTGACCCACGACTTCCTCGAGCGTGCGGCTCGGGACGATGCTGAGCGACGTGCGGGGGGCATAGTGCTTGGCGTCGCTGCCGGGGACACGGGGTGCGCCGTTGCCCGGTCCGGCCTGGAGTTCGGGCACCACCGTGCGCAGTTGCGTCAGCGTGAGCGCGCCCGGCCGCAGTATGCGCGGCACGGTGTCGACGCAGGAAACGATGGTCGATTCGAGGCCGATCTTGCAGTCGCCGCCGTCGAGCACGATCTGCACGTCGTCGCCGAACTCATCGCGCACGTGCTCTGGGCGCGTGGGACTGATGCGGCCGTACCGGTTGGCGGAGGGCGCCGCGATGCCGCTGCCGAAGGCGCGGAGCAGCTGCTGGGCCACCGGGTGACCCGGCACACGAACGGCGACGGTGTCTTGCCCGCCGGTGATGGCGAGATCGACGGCCGGTGCGCGGCGCAGCACCAGCGTCAACGGGCCCGGCCAGAATTTCTCGGCGAGTGCAGCGGCGGCCGGCGGTACGTTGAGCGCCCAGCGCTCGAGCGCCCGCGGGTGGTCGATGTGGACGATCAGCGGGTGGGTTGCCGGACGTCCTTTCAACTCGAAAATCTTGCGGACGGCGTCGGGGTTCGACGCGTCAGCGCCGAGGCCGTAAACCGTTTCCGTCGGGAACGCGACGACCTCGCCTGCGCGCAAGGCCTCAACGGCCTGGTCGATCTCGTCCTGGGGTAGTCTCGCGGTCACCATAGGACGCGAATGATAGCGGCAAACCTTGAGCGCCGCGCAGACTCAGACTCAAGGAATCGCCTTGCGCACCCACTCGCCGCCAGGGTTGCGACGCAGGTCATACGCCGGCCAGTAATTCTGATCGAGCTTCAGCGTGGTCACGCCCGTCGAGCCGTTCCAGGTGACCGTCTTGAGACGCACCGATGAACGATCTGCACGGCCGCGCACGGCGGCAATGAACGCGTCGAGGTCGGGCGTGGGCCGTCCATCCACCTCGACGATGCGGCGCCCAGCGAACAAACCGTAGCGAGTCGAAGGCGAACCGTAGGCGAAGTACGCCACGAAGACGCCCTCGGGCGGAATCGAGCGCTGGATCGTCATCGCCCGGTGCGGTGCGTGAAGTACGGCGCCCGCCCAGAGCAACAGGCGATCGATGTCCTCGCCACGGAGCGCGGCGGTATCGACGTCAACGACCTTCTCCGCGCCGTCGCGCAGCACCGTAACCTGCACGCGGGGCGACTGCGTCGCCTCCTCCACTTCGCGGAACCGGTTGAGCGCCACGCCATTCACGGCCAGCAGCAGGTCGCCTTCCTGCAGCACCCTGGCGGCGCCGGAACCCGCGGCGACCCTCGAGACGGCGAGCACCTGGCGGTGTGCCGGGTTGCGCTGCTCCAGTTTTTCGACCCAGCCGGCCGGCAGCCCCAGCTTGCGCGCGGCAGCGATCGGCAGTGCCTCGAACTCGGTTTCGAGCGAATAGAGCGGCTTGTCGTCACGTGCGGCCGCCACGGCCTCGAGCACGACCGCAGCCGGCATGCCCTGGTTGACCTGCACGGTGTCGCGCGCGCCTTCGGTGGCGAAACTCGACCACAGCGCGCGGACGCGGCCGTCCTTGCCGGTGATCACGCCGTCGAAATCCGTGGGGGCATTCACGAGCGAGACGACTTCGAGGTTGGCATCGCGGAACTGCAGCGTGCGGGACAGCGGAAAACTCACGTCGTCCATCGTCGCGACGTAGGTCGCAAGCGACCGCAGCCGCGAATCGCCGCCCAGGCCGACGACCGTCACCGGTTCGCCCGACTCGAGTTCGCGCGTATCGAATTTGACGGCCCGGATGGGCGTGCCGTCGAGTGCCTTCGGGTCGAACGAAACGACCGCCAGGTTGTGCAGCGGATGCACGTATTCGACCTTGCCAGCCACTTCGATCGAGCCGCCGATGGTGATGCGCACATCGCCTGCCGCCACCGGCACCGTGTTACGGTCGACGACGACCAGGCCGCGCTCGGCGTCGACGATGACGCCGGTGCCGTGGTAGTTGCGCTCCGTGATGCCGGCCAGCGAGAACGGCATGTCGAACGTCACCAGCACGAGCGAAGCGGCGAGCTCGTTGGCACGCTTGTCGTTGCCGGAAGCGAAATTGGTGCGAGCGGGTTGGACCGTTGCCGCGGCGGGAGCCGCCGCCAGTTCTTCGCAGGGCCAGAGGCCGGTCTTGTCGTCGCGACGGCAGACCCTGGCCGGGAACCACGCGCGGTCCATCCGCATCACGCGCGTCTCCGAACCTTTGGGGTCATCGAGCGTGGAGTAGCGCAGGGCCGCACGCTCACCGTGCGGCAGCCTGGCGATGATGTCGCGGAACTCCTCCATCGTGGCAACCGGCTTGCCGTTCACGCTGGTAATCACGGCGCCGCGCGGCACGCCCGCCGCGTTCAGCACGTAACCCGGGTTGGCGACGAACACGCCACGCACCGGCGCGTTGAAGTGTCGTGCCATCTGGTACGAGAGCGTGTGCACCACCGAATCGCCGAATTCGAAGTACTGCGACGGCGTGATTGCGTGCAGGTCGCCCACGGGCAGCGTCTGCTGCACCTTTTCGCCGCCACGCTCGACGACGATGTCGACCTTGCCGCCGACCGAACCGTCGAGGACTTCCTCGAGCGGCTGGAAAGTGGTGACGAGCTGGCCGTTCACGTGCGTGAGGATGTCGCCCGGCTGCAGCTTGCCTTCGGTCGGCGAGCCCGGCAGCACTTCGTCCACCACCAGCATGCCGGTGAGGTCGGGGTGGGCCTTGCGTGCGGCTTCCTGCGTGGCGGCCTGCAATCCGAGGCGCACGAGTTCGTCGTAGGGCGTGTAGTTGAAGACGGTCTGCAGGGTGCCGCGCGCAACGGGCTCACCGCCCTGGATCAGCTGCAGCGCACGCTGCACGCGACCGAGCGGCAGGTAGAAACTGGACTGCGCCCCGCTGCTGCCGCCGGCATTGAGTGCGACGACGCGACCCTGGATGTCGATGACGGGTGAACCCGACGAGCCACCGGACGTGCCGGATGCGGCCTGCAGGTAGAACGTATTGAAATCGTTATACTTGCCGACGCCGTATTCGGGCGCTTCGCGGTCGAGCCGCGCGAGCGTTCCCGCGAGAATGGACAGCTGTTCGCCTGCGTCATTGCCGACGACGCGGATCTCGGTGCCGACGCGCGCGCCCTCCGGGTACAAAGGCAATGCCACGGGCTGGACGTACCGGAGCTTGGCCGGATCGTAGCGATAGATGCCGAAGTCGTGCACCGGGTCGCGATAGACGGCGTGCAGCTCGACTTCCTCTCGGTTCTGGAACACCGCGGTCGCTACTACCGGTCCGGGTGTAACGACATGCCGGTTGGTCAGGATCAGGCCGCGGACGGCATCGACCACGAAACCCGTCGCCTGGCTCGACTGGTTCCACTCCGTGTCGAAGGCGCGGGTCTGGTCGATCTCGATGGTGACGACCGACGGCGCGATGCGCTCGAGCGTGCGATCCCAGGCAGGGCTTTCGGCAGCGGATGCGCCACCGACGAGACCGACGGCCAGCCACGGCAACAGCAGCCACCGGACGCGTCGCCGACCCGCACCGTTGCGGGCGTCCGTCAGCCAGGGGGTCACAGTTCGCGGCCGTACGCCGCGCTGAAGCGCTGCTTGAATTCGTTCATGTCGAAGCGATGGTTCTGCGTGCCGGAGTGCGAGATCTTGATGGAACCCATCAGTGAGGCGATTCGACCCGTCGTCTCCCAGTCAAGTTCATTGACAAGGCCAAAAATAAGCCCGGCGCGATAAGCATCGCCGCACCCGGTCGGATCCTTGACCGTCTCCGGCTTGACCGTCGGGATCGCGTACTGCTTGCCGTCGGCATGGATGACGCTGCCTTCGGCACCCTTGGTGACGACGTAGGCACGCACCTTTTTCGCGATCTCGTCCGGCGCCCAGCCCGTCCGCTCCTGCAGCATCTGGCCCTCGTAGTCGTTGACGGCAACCCAGGTGGCCTTGCCGATCAGGTCGCGCAGCGCCTCGCCGTCGAACATCGGCAAGCCCTGACCGGGGTCTAGCAGCCACGGGATGCCCGCGGCCGCGAACTGCGCCACGTGCGCGACCATGCCGTCGCGACCGTCCGGCGCCACGACGCCGAGCGTGATGCCCGCGGCGGTCGGCACGGCGTTGAGGTGCGACTGCGCCATCGCACCCGGGTGGAACGCGGTGATCTGGTTGTCGTCGATATCCGTCGTGATGAACGCCTGCGCGGTGAACGCGTCATCGAGCTCACGCACGTAGTCGAGGCTGACGTTGCAGGCCTTGAGCCAGCGCCGGTACGGCTCGAAGTCGTGACCCACCGTCCCCATCGGCGCGCCTTTCTCACCGAGCAACTGCAGGTTGTAGGCAATGTTGCCGGCGCAGCCGCCGAAATTGCGCCGCATGCTCGGCACCAGGAACGACACGTTCAGCATGTGGATGCGGTCGGCGAGGATGTGCTCGCGGAAATGGCCCGGGAAGACCATGACGGTGTCGAACGCCAGGGAGCCGCAGACTAGTGCTGTCATAGGGGGAGGAAGGGGGAGGAAGGACAGGAAGGATAGGAAGGATAGGAAGGGAAGAAGTGTCAGAAGAGGCGGTCCCAGAGGATCAGCGCCCAGGTCGAGGATAGCAGCACGAGGCCGAAGAAGACCGCCGCCGAGCCGACGTCCTTGGCAAAGCCGGACAGGGGGTGGCGTTCGACCCCGATCCGGTCCACCACGACTTCGATGCCCGTATTGAGCAGTTCGATGACGAGCAGCAGCAGCATGCTGCCCACCAGCAACACCCGCTCTACTCCGTTCTGGCCGAGCCAGAGTCCGGCCGGGATCAGCACGCACGCGAGCCAGAGTTCCTGGCGGAAGGCGGCTTCGCTGCGGTAACACTGCTGGATGCCGCGCCTCGAATTCATCGTCGCGAGCCAGAGCCTTGTCAGCCCGGTCGGGCGGCCGCCCTCGCGCAGTTCTTCCGTCATGCAGCCTTCCAGGTCAGGTCGAGCTGTTTCGCCGCACGGACATCGTCGAGGCGACGCACCGGCAGCGTCCACGGCGCACCCTTGAGCTTATCAGGCTCAGTCTCGGCTTCATGCCGGATCGCGATCATGGCGTCGACGAAAGCGTCCAGCTCTTCCTTCGACTCGGTCTCGGTCGGCTCGATCAGCAGGCACTCGGGCACCAGCAGCGGGAAGTAAGTCGTCGGCGCGTGGAAACCGTAATCCAGCAGGCGCTTGGCAAAATCCATCGCGTTGGTGCCCCACTCATGCGCCTCGTGTCGCAGCGTGACGATGAACTCGTGGCTCGCCCGGCGCTCCGGGTACGCGAGCTCGAACCCCGCGACCCGCAGTCGTGCTGCCAGGTAATTGGAGTTCAGCGTCGCGAACTCCGACACCCGCTGCATGCCGTCGCGGCCGAGCATGCGCATGTAGATGTACGCGCGCAGCAACACGCCGGTGTTACCCATGAAGTTCGACAGCCGGCCGATGGTCTGCGGCAGGTCCTTTTCGTCGAGCCAACGGTAGCGATCGCTTTCTCGGCCCACGATCGGCACCGGCAGGAACGGCAGCAGCCGCTCGCTGACACCCACCGCGCCCGAGCCCGGACCGCCGCCGCCATGTGGCGTCGAGAAAGTCTTGTGCAGGTTCATGTGGATGACGTCGAACCCCATGTCGCCCGGACGCACCTTGCCCAGGATCGCGTTGAGATTGGCACCGTCGTAGTACAGCAGGCCGCCGGCCTCGTGCACGATCCGGCGCAGATCGTCGATGTGGCGTTCGAACACCCCGATCGTCGACGGGTTGGTCAGCATGATGCCGGCCGTCTGCGGACCGACCGCTGCCTGGAGCGAGTCGAGGTCGATGTCGCCATTGGGCAGCGTCGGGATCTCCTTCACCGTGCAACCGCACATCGTCGCAGTCGCAGGATTCGTGCCGTGCGCGGCATCGGGCACGATGATCTCGATGCGCGCGAAGTCCTTGCGGGCCTTGTAGTACGCACGAATCATGGCCACGCCGGCGAACTCGCCCTGCGCGCCCGCCATCGGCGTGAGCGACACGCCACGCATGCCGGTCACTTCCTTCAGCATGTCCTGCAGCTCGCACAGGATCTGCAGGATGCCCTGCCCCGTCGATTCCGGCGCAAGCGGATGCCGGTTGATGAATTCGGGCAGCATCGCGTACTGGTTGCACGCCTTCGGGTTGTACTTCATCGTGCACGACCCGAGCGGGTAGAAGTGCGTGTCGATGGAGAAGTTGAGCTGCGACAGGCGCGTGAAATGCCGCACCGCCTGCAGTTCCGACACCTCGGGCAGCAGCGGCGGGCTGGCACGGCGCAGTGCTGCAGGAACCGGTGCCTCGACGGGCACTCGCGGGTACTGCGCGTCGGCGCTGCGTCCGGGCGCGGAGTGCTCGAATATCAGCTTTTCATGCATGGCTTTGATTCCTGAGTCCTCAAGCTGCAGCCGCGGAGTTGCGCATCGTCTCAGTGAGCGCCTGCGCATAGGTGTCGATGTCGGCGAGCGTGCGTGTTTCGGTGGCACACACCAGCAGCGCAGCCCCGAGCGACGGGAAGCGTGCGGAAATGTCGGCACCGCCGATGATCCCGCGTCGCGCGAGCGACTCGAGCACTGGCTTGACCGGGCGATCGAGCAACAGCACCGCCTCGTGAAACCGCGGACGGTCGAAGGCGAGCCGCACGCCGGGCACGCGCGTGAGCGCATCCACCAGCTGCTGCGTGCGCTGCATCGACGTCGCTGCCACCTGCGCGAGGCCCTTCGCCCCAAGCAGCGACATATAGATAGTCGCGGCCGTCACCAGCAGCCCCTGGTTGGTGCAGATGTTGGACGTCGCCTTGGCTCGCCGGATGTGCTGCTCACGCGCCTGCAACGTGAGCGTGAAACCCGACTTGCCGTCGAGATCGAGCGTGCGACCGATGATGCGGCCCGGCATCTGGCGCACGTGTTCCTTGCGTGTCGCCATGAAGCCGAAGTACGGGCCACCGGACGACAGCGGTACGCCGAGCGGCTGCCCGTCGCCAATGGCGATGTCGGCACCGAGCTTGCCCCACTGGCCCGGCGGCTTCAGCACGGCGAGCGAGGTCGGATTGACCACGCCGATCATCAGCGCATTGTTCGCGTGGGCCCAGTCAGTGGCGGCGTCGACGTCTTCGAGCGTGCCGAAGAAGTTCGGCTGCTGCAGCGCGACGGCCGTGATGTCCTGGCCGGTGTACTGGTCCAGCGCGGAGACCAGCGTCTGCCCGCCCTTCTGGTCGTATGGCAGCAGTTCGAACGCGATGTTCTGGTTGCCCGCAATCACCTGCACGACGTCGCGGTACGTCGGGTTGAGCGCCACGGGCAACAGGATGCGCTGCGACTTCGACTTGCGATTGGCGCGCACGGCCATCAGGCACGCTTCGGCGAGGCCCGAGGCGCCGTCGTAGAGCGACGCGTTCGAGATGTCGAGCGCGGTCAGGCTCGCCATCATCGTCTGGTACTCATACAGCAGCTGCAGCGTGCCCTGGCTCGCTTCGGCCTGGTACGGCGTGTAGGCGCTGTAGAACTCACCCCGCGTCACGATCGACCACACCGCGGAGGGAATGTGGTGCTCGTACGCACCCGCGCCGATGAAGTTGAGCGGGCGGCCGTCGCGCGTGGCGAAGTCGGCCATCAGCCGGCCAACCTCCATCTCGTTGAGCGCCGGCGGCACGCCTGGCAGGCCGGGAGCGCGCAGGTTCGCCGGGATCTCTTCGAACAGCGCGTCGATGTCCGGCGCGCCGATCGCTTCGAGCATCGTGCGGATGTCGTCTTCCGTGTGCGGGATGAAAGGCATGACGCCCCTCCGTGGTGCTTAGTGCGTCTCGGCGGCTAGGGCGGCAGCGTAGGCCTTGGCGTCGAGCATTGACGCGAACTGGGTCTTGTCGTCCGGGCGCACGCGCATGATCCAGCCGGCGCCGTACGGATCCTGATTGATCAGTTCGGGCTGGCCGCCGAGATCGGCATTGCCGGCCACGACTTCACCGCTCACCGGGCTGTAGACGTCCGACGCAGCCTTCACCGACTCGACCACCGCGGCGGCTTCGCCCGCGTTCACGTGACGGCCGGCTTCAGGCGCCTCGACGAACACCAGATCGCCCAGCGCCTGCTGCGCGTGATCGGAGATGCCGATTGTGATCGTGCCGTCTGCCTCGAGGCGCGCCCACTCGTGGGATTTCTGGAAGCGGAGGTCGGCAGGAATGTTGCTCATGACGGAATCCTTGGAGAGGTCTAAAGGTTGAATCGAAGGCGGTACAGAATTCTTTGTGGATACTGAATCGTGGCTCGTGGCTGCAGGGTTGTCAGAGGGCAATCGCGACCTTGCCATTGCGCACGAACGGCGGGCGTACGATGCGCGCCGCAACGAGCTTGCCGCGGATCTCGACCTCGCAGCGGTCGCCGGTCTGCGCCGGCACGCGCGCAAAGCCGATCGATCGCTCCAGCGTCGGTGAGAACGTGCCGCTGGTGACTTCGCCGTCGCCCACGTTGGCGACGATCACCTTCTGGTGCGAACGCAGCACCGCACGGTCTTCGACCAGCAAGCCGACGAGCTTGCGGGTATTGCCACTGGCCTTCTGTGCAACCAGCGCGCCGCGACCGATGAAGTCACGGTCCTGCGGCTCCCAGGAGATGGTCCAGCCGAGGCCGGACTCGAGGGGCGAGGTGGTCTCGTCCATGTCGTTGCCGTAGAGGTTCATGCCGGCCTCGAGGCGCAGCGTGTCGCGTGCGCCGAGTCCGCACGGCGCCACGCCCGCAATGCGCAGACCCTGCCACAGCGCAACGGCGTGCGCGGCAGGCAGCATGATTTCGAAGCCGTCTTCGCCGGTGTAACCGGTGCGTGCGATGAAGAGGCTGCCCGCGTCGATACCGAAGAACGGCTCGATCTCCAGCGCACGGGCTGCGATCGAAGGTTCCATGACGCTCGCAGCCTTGGCCCGCGCGTTGGGGCCCTGCACGGCGATCATCGCGAGTTCGGTGCGCGGCTCGACCGCGATACCGTAGCCGGCGGCGACCTGGCGCAGCCACTCGATGTCCTTGTCGCGCGTGCCGGCGTTGACGACCATGCGATA